>JAFDDW010000458.1 GCA_019310665.1 Deltaproteobacteria bacterium | reverse complement strand
TTTATCGATTTAGATTCTTAATAGTTATTTCTTTGCATTTTATGGCAAGATATTTTTTAGAGAAAGCATGGTTTTTGAAGAAATGCCTAAATTGCCTAAATTGCACTAAAATGCCTAAAGTTAAGGTATTCTATCGATTTTAACCCCACAAAAAAAACAGCCTTCGCTAGCGCTCTTATTTTTACTTACTGATTTATCGCTTGTGCAGGCGCAAAATGCCAGGCGTTTATTATAAAGGCGGAGCGCAGCGACACTACAATTTTAGGCACTTTAGCTCACTTTAGGCATTTTCCGGCTTGTCCGGGTTAGACAATTTAGGCATTTACTTTTCTTCTTCCCTTTTTTTCATATACTGGTTAAAGCGCTTGACATGCTGCTGGGCCAATTTTCGGGCCATTTCATCATCACCATTTTCGATTGCATCGACCATGTCGCAAAGGTCATTATAATTTTCCTCCAGCTCGGGCTTCTGCATGGAGAGAAATCGATCGTAATACCGATGGATATTGTCATGGATGGAATGGAGTACGGAGATATAAACAGGATTGGCGGTAATCTGGGCGATGGTCATGTGTATCTGCTTGTCGATATCAATAAACATATTCCTGTGGGAGCCACCCTTTCTTACACACGCATGGGCTTTTGCCAGCAGGTATTTTAACTTTCGGATGTCCTCTGCGGCATGGTTTTTAGCTGCATGGGCGGCGACGATTCCTTCCACATCCTCACGAAATTGAGCCAGATGATTCAAGGATACTTTTTGAGAGCGAATCAGAAGGCCGAGACTTTCGCTGATTTGATCCGTATCTACCGTTCTAACCACCGAACCACCGCCAACGCCCAGCTTGATTTCGATCAGGCCTTTCTGCTCCAGAACCCGCAGGGCTTCGCGCAGGGTGCCGCGGCTGATGTTGAACATCTCTTTCAATTCTCTTTCAGCCGGTAAGGTCTGTCCGGCAGTCAGCCGGCCGTCAAATATGGCCTCCTGGATCTGTTCAACCACATCCTGAAAAACCTTGGTTTGTTTGGCCGTTTGGAACATGCATACCTCTTTTTGAACCTGTGAACGGCTACAAAGTGGAAGTTTCTACAATAGAGTATTATAATGGTTAGACCATTATAATAATCGATAGGTTCGATTGTCAAGATTAAATTCTATTTCCGGAAGACAACTGGCAGTCAAAGAGGATGAAGACGATTCGGTTTTCTTAAAAATATCCAATTGGCTTGCTAATCTCGATTTTAGCAAAATCAGGATGGGTTGGGTTAAGCAGGTAATTGTATTCATTATTTCAAGTCAAAGTCATAATTTGCTTGACTAATGCTTCTGAAATATCTAAAAATTCAAGTTTTGTGACCTGATTTGCAGTATGTTTTTAAATTGCCTGAATTAAAGGAACAGAATTGACATTTTGTGATTCTTGCAAAATCTTAAAAGGAGCTTAGCGGCTATGTTAAACGATAAAAAAATTGCCATTATCGGCACAGGAAATATGGGAGAGGCTCTGGTGAGCGGACTGGTTGGTTCCGGATCTTCCAAACCCAAAAACATTATCTGCACTGATGTCAGGCGACATAAACTCGATGATATCAAATCCAAATACAAAGTTCGCACCACCACCAGCAATTTGAAGGCGGTGGCCGAAGCGGACATTATTATCTATGCCGTCAAACCGCAGATCATGGCTGCGACATTGACTGAAACAGCCGCCAAACTCGATATGTCCAAGCTCGTTATCTCGATTGCCGCCGGTGTGCCTCTGGCGGCCATGGAATCCTGTATCAGCAAAGATTTACGTCTCATACGGGTGATGCCCAACATTGCCGCATTTGTGAAAGAAGCAGCGTCGGCCATTGCGGCGGGTGCACATGCCACTAAAGAGGATATTAGTCTGGCCATGGAAATTTTCAACTCCATCGGCAAATGTATTTTTCTGAAAGAGAACTATTTGATGGATGCCGTTACCGGGTTAAGCGGCAGTGGACCGGCTTATATATTTTTGATTGTAGATGCGCTTGCTGATGCCGGAGTTAAAATGGGCCTTGCAAGGCAAGATTCGCTTTTTCTGGCGGCCCAAACCGTATTGGGTGCGGCCAAACTGTTAATCGAAACTCAGGAGCATCCCGGCCAGCTCAAAGATAAAGTAACCTCACCCGGCGGCACGGCCATTTCAGGTTTGGCAACCCTTGAAAGCGGCGGGTTGCGAACCACGCTGATCAATGCCGTCGAGGCAGCCACCAATCGTTCCAAAGAGCTGGGCGACATAATGATCAAGAATTTTTCTGAAAATAACGGCAGTTTGAAAAAACCTGCTTAGTCAACTGCCATAGGAGTTACTTTGACGTTACCCTGTTGAGCACACTTGATATTTGCAAATCATTCGAATGAGTGCTAGAATCATAAATTACACTTTCCCAAATAGCGTTCGATTGACGGGGGAACCACTGTATGAAAGTATCAAATATTGTAATTATTGCTTTGCTGTCACTCGGTTTATCCACCGGATTTTTGCCGGGAACCGCATTTTCAAAAGATATTCAATGGCAGTCGTTTTCAGGCGGTATGGCTCGCGGTAAATCTGAAAATAAAAAGGTCTTTTTGCATTTTTATGCCGAGTGGTGCGCCTCCTGCAAGGTTATGGAGGAAAAAACCTTCAAGGATGCCGGCGTGATTGCTGATTTGAATACCAATTTTATTCCCATCAAAGTGGATGTCGACAGGGAAAGTCAAACATCGGCCATGTTCAGGGTCAAATTGCTTCCGGACACCTGGTTCATAGCTGAAGATAATGAGATTATCGGTCATCGCCCGGGATATATTTCACCGCAACAATTAAAAGTCATTTTGAAAATGCTTATGGATGAGAATGCTGAACAGTGACAAGTCGGGTTCAGGGTTCAGAGGTTCAAAGGTTCAGAGGTTCGCTTTTACGAATCATTTAAAATCTGATGAAAATATGCGCAGCATAAAATAATTAATCCGCCGGACCTTCGATCTAACAACTTTCTTCAGTTTTCAAAGAACAATTTGCAACCCTAAATGTGCTATTTTCAAGGGCGGATTAATTAAATGAATCCACTTCGCAAGCGTGAATATGAGGGCTATGCCGGTTTCGATATTGCCGGGTTGAAAGAAATTATCCATAAAAATGCAATTCCGGGGCCGCCCGAAACCGGTTATTTTAAACCGGCCTGTGTTTTTCTGCTGCTGTTTAACCCGGGAGAGCCTCACATTCTGGCAATTCAGAAAACGGACAGTGAGGGCTATCCCTGGCGCAATCAGGTAGCCTTGCCGGGCGGTCA
>JAFDDW010000457.1 GCA_019310665.1 Deltaproteobacteria bacterium | reverse complement strand
GGGCCTGCGATAGCTCGCCAAGCAGCGCGCCATTCAGGGCGTTGAGGGCCTTGGGCCGGTTAAATGTGATGGTCGCAATTCCTTCATTGACTTCATAGATAATGTTTTCGTATGCCATTTTTACCTCCGTAACTGTTATTTAGATAAAACAAGTATTATTGGATAGAAGATAGAGAAGGTTTTGTCAAATCGAAAACAAGGTGTGGCAAGTCAGCGTCAAAGTAAATCCTAAATTACTCAACTTTCGGGTTTCATGTGGGAGCGGCTTCCAGCCGCGATAAAGGTGCTCTTGATAATGCTATATCGCGGCAAGATGCCGCTCCTACATCAATCTTTCAGGGTTATTTCGTTCAAATCCTGAAAGTTGAATTAAATTAGTTTAATCGAAAATTTCATGATGTGTTTGGAATTTTGAATTTGGGTCATTGTTATTTATTTGATATTTGGGATTTGTTATTTGTAATTTTTAATGACCGGTTAATTTCAGATTGTTATCTTTTAAATGCTAGAACTCAGGTTAAATTTGTTCCCCCCTTGCTGCAATATATATAGCTGATAAAATAACCAATCCACCGATGAATTTGACCCAGGTTAACCCTTCATTAAATATAATATAAGCCATTATGGTAGCGCCAATGGGTTCTCCCAGCAGGGCGACGGCAACAAAACCGGTGCTAAACCATTTAAGCGCCCAATTATAGCTGGAGTGGCCGATGATTTGAGATATCAAGGCCATGGCCCAGAAAGCTGCAATAGTTTGGGTATTGTATCCGGTAACCGGTAATTTCAAAACCAGGACAACCAGCCATAAAAACAGCGCAGCACTGCCGTAGCATATGGCCACATATGACAGCAAAGAAAGTTTGCGGCGTAGATTACGACCCAATAACAGGTAGATCGCAGCGCAAATCGCTCCAATAACAGCTAACAAATCCCCCAGCAGCGCCCGGCCACCCGTGGCAAAATCTCCGAAACCGATAATGGAGCCGCCGACAACGCTAATGATAATACTGACGACTGTGGCTCGCGCCAGGCGGTCTTTGGTAATCAGGGGGGTAAACAGGCCCACCCAGAGTGGGATGGTGTTGACCAGTACCACCGAGTTGGCAATTGCGGTGTAATCCAAAGAGGAAATCCAGGTTGCAAAATGCAGGGCCAGAAATAGCCCGGAAAGTACGGCCATTTTGACGTCGCTAAACGATAAATTGCGCAATTCATCCCCGGCTTTCCAGGCTGCCAGGGGGAGTATAACCAGGGAGGCCAGTCCCACCCGATACGCGGCGGTAACCAGTGCCGGTGCATCTGCCAGGCGCGCAAATATCGAACCGGTGGAGACACCGATAATACCGATGATCAAAACGGTAATGGGGTTAATGGGGAAGTTGGGATTATCTTGTTTTATCATCAACTATTAACCGCCGCTAACTATCTCCGGTCGCCCCTGTACCCTTGCGGTTGGTGTTATCTCTTTGATATAGTTTTTAATGCCAATGACGATGGCTTCGCATATGCGCTGCTGGTATGTAGGATTCACCAGCCGTTTGCATTCCCTGGGATTACTTATAAAAGAGGTTTCAACCAGGATCGCCGGCATCTGGGCTCCGAGCAGGACATAAAAAGGCGCCTGTTTGACCCCTTTGTCTTTAATCCGGCTCCAGCGCTTGCGTTTCATATAATGCACCATGGATACCTGAACATTGGCGGCCAGGCGGCTGGATTCGTTGATCTTTGCATTTTGCATCAGATCATAAAGTATGGTCTGAAGATCACTGATGTTCTTGGTTGAGGTTGCATTTTCCATAGCGGCTACCCGGATGGCCTCGTCATCGGTGGCCAGGTTCAAGAAATAGGTCTCAATGCCGTAAGCCCTGCGATCCCTGTGAGAATTGGTATGGATGGAAATAAATAAATCAGCGTTTTTAGTGTTGGCGATGGCCGTGCGTTCTTCCAGGGTCAGAAACCGGTCGCTATTGCGGGTCATGATGACTTCAAATTTCAATTCTTTTCGAATCAATTTGGCCAGTCGGCGTGCAATTTGAAGTGCGATGCCTTTTTCATGAACCCCTTTCAGATACCCCGGCGCCCCGTAATCCCGGCCCCCATGGCCGGGATCGATGACAATACGCCGGACCCCGAGGGCAAGCTGTTTGGCCAGGGCGCTGGGGGGAAGTTTGCCACCCTTTTTTAAGGTTACGGCGGGTGGACGGGATGCCGGCCCCTTTTCACCGGCCGTACCCCATACATCAATGACAATTCTAAACGGGTCCTTCAATGAAAAAATTTTGTAGGTTTTAAAAGACTTGATATCCACCACCACCCTCACCAAATCATGGGTGTACTGTCCGGCACGGGCATCACTCAACAGGTCGTCATTGATCGGGATACTTTTTTTTATGTTCTGACCCAGTCGGCTATTTTTTAAATCGATATAAAGTCGCTGGGGTTTGTTAATGGACGGGTCTCTTTTCAGGAGATGATGGGAATATGGTGTTTCGCGGCTGGCATCAATAACAACCCGGGTGTAATTGGGATTGGACCAAAATCGCAAATTGTCGACGGTCCCCCACTTGCCGGAGACAGCGCTGCCTGTTTTGGCAAGCGATTGTTGCCCGCTTGATGGCGTTTTAGCATCATCTGCGATCATCTTTGCCAGATCATCGCTTTGGCCGTCCGAATTCTTTTTTACCCACCGGGGCATGGCGTCGATGAGCAGCGACGCTTTCACTTGGTAGCGACTGTCCCGGAACTTGGCAACGACCTTCTCGTACATGCTATGAGCGGCACGCAAATCAGATTTTCGTTTTGATTGCCCATAAAGATCGGCATACAGTTTTCCGGTCATAAACAGACTGGCAGCGGCGCGATCCCCATCAGGGTCTTGACGGTAAATTGAATAATATTTTTCTATACATTTCAACCAGTTATGTCGATAAGCCATTTTGCGTGAGCTTTGCCGCAGATTGCTGTAACAGGATTCAGCGTCCAGATACCGATCTTCTGTTATTGGCCGGGATGGTTGCTTGCTTTTGGATCTGGCAGTTTTTTTGCCCGAAATTCCGGATTTTGAAAGCGCGCGAATTTCATCTTCAGCTCTGCCACGATATTTGCTTTGGGGATAGCGCTTGATGATTCTCTCGAAAATATCACGTGTTTCTTGCTGATCTGATTCTTTCCATGAACGTTTGGCCAGCTCTTTATAAAGCTTGCCGGACATATAAAGACCGGCCGGCGCCCAGGGGCCGTCAGGATCCAACCGGTAGACGGTTTGGAATTTTTCGACACAGCGCAGCCAGTTGTCGCGGTATTT
>JAFDDW010000456.1 GCA_019310665.1 Deltaproteobacteria bacterium | reverse complement strand
TAACATTCATGAGAAAGGGATTGTAATTTTGTTTGCGATACCGTTCTTCAAGAATAGGAAAAACTGAAAAAACAACATTATGTTCAAAGAGAAATTTGCCGGCCACATCATCAATAGTATCGTTTAATGCAGAAGAAAGAATATCCAAAATAACCATGCAATCATAGTCAGAATCAGGGGCATCATCTCCTCTCGCTTTAGAACCAAAAAGGATGGCTTCTTTAAGATGACTCCCTAACCGATTCCTCAGCTCTTGGACGAAAAGCGTTATGATTCGATCAAACTTTTCATTGATTTGGTCATCCATGATATTAACTCAAGACTATAGCTCAAGCGCCTAATGATGAAACATTTAAGGAAATTGAAGAGGAAAAAAATAGACGGTGATTTTGTTTTATTCAGTACAAAAGACACCTTAAATTCCTCAAACAGAATAGAAACTTATAATCTTATGTCCCAAAAACCCTTTTCAATCCAATACTTGATGATGGTGTCTTTGCTCACGGCACCAGAGCCCCATCCCGGATGATTTCTTTTTTTATGGCGATGCGCTCCCTCTTATGAGTAAGGTACTCTCCAATATCTTCATGACTGCTCCATGATTTTGGTTGAGCTGTTTCCTGGCTTGTTGCTGCTGAAGCACAGTCAAGGGTGCCCTTCTCTTGTACTCTTGTAGTTCAAATTAGGCCAAAATTATCAAATTTTCTTTTGCAAATCAATAACTTTCGTACTTTACCGGCTTTAATTATAAATTTCCCGCCTTATTAAACCTCTATTCCGCCGTTGGCGGATTAGATGGGGTTTTGAAATCACTTCTGGAATTTTTCGAAATACGGCGAGCTAAACGCGGCAAAAGGCGTTCTTTCTCAAACAGGCTCCAAATATAGTCGTCGGTTACCGTTCTGTTTTTCTGAATATGCCTGCGTTTTGCTAAAACCCGTTTCAGTCCCTTCAACGCATGCCATTTGGCCCTGATAAAATCAGCTCCCCTGCCCCGTGCCACAAAGAACAAGAAGGAAGCAATATTGTAGATGACGTGATTTAGGATCGTCTTTTTTATTAATCTGCCGGGCATATTCTGAATGTAAACCCATTCCAGGTTTCGATGACTGTAATAGACCGAGATCGGTGAATCGTCGCCGATACTGCTGGAGGCGCGATGATAAATGACAGCATCCGGTACATATATGCATTTATAGCCACGCAGCTGAGCCCTGAAGCTCAGATCCACATCTTCATGCACCAGAAAAAAGTCCTCATCAAACAATCCGATATCATCAAGCATCCGCCTGCGATACAGCGCAGCACCGGCACATGCGCCAAACACCTGCTCGTGGATATTAAACTTTTGAGATGGCGCCCCTCTTCCCCGTACCAAAGCCGTGCCCGCAGTTGTGTAAACATCTCCGGCGCGGTCAATTACCCTGGGGTTATCATAAAATAGCATTTTTGAGGCACAGAATCCCGCCTCAGGGTGGTTTTCGAGAGCATCCATCAGATTTTGCAGCCATTCTATTTGAAGCGGGAAATATTATCACTTGACAGGACCATTTAAAAGGGCTATTAAAGATACTATATAATAGACCATATAAAGGAGCTTGCATCATGCTTACAAAAATCCATGCAGACTATACCGTCAGCATCACAGACCTCAAGAAAAACCCCCAGGCACTTATCGACGATGCCCATGGCGAGGCGATTGCACTGCTCAACCGAAACAAGCCAACCGCTTATATTATCCCGGCAAAAACCTACGAGAAGCTAATGGATCTGGCAGAAGATATAGAGCTTGGCCGAATCATCGAGGAGCGCAAAGCTGAAAAAGCAGATGCCGTTGAGGTTAGCTTAGATGAGCTATAAGCTGAAATTCCTACCGAGTGCCCTAAAAGAATGGCGCAAACTGGCACCTGAATTAAAAGAGCAATTCAAAGCGCATTTGAACCGCAGGCTTGAAAATCCCTATATCGATAGCGCAAGGATCAGGGGTTATAAGCATCATTACAAGATCAAGCTGAGATCCGCAGGCTATCGGCTGGTTTACGAGGTCGAAGAAAAAGAGATCACCATTTACGTAATATGCGTTGGCCGAAGAGACACGATTTATAAAATCCTTAAAAAACGCAAATCAGGATAATTGACGCTAATTAATCCGCCCGGATCAACATCAACATATTTTCTTAAAATCTCAACAGCCCCGGCCAATTCCGTCCGCGCACGGGCTGCAAGTTCACGCGATTCAGAATCTCGCATCGCAAAACGATTTCGCCAAGCGGTCAAATATTTAGGGTCGACCGTTTCCATTTAATAGATTTCAACCTTGACATATCATGCATTCGTTCTATCATAATATTGTAAAATCAACTTTAGAAAATCCACCCCAGGATACAAACTTCGAAAAATTAGAAGAGCGGGTTGACCGATGAATCAATTCAAAGAATTCCTAGAAGTTTTTAAAGCCCTTGGTCAACAAAAGGTGGACTATGTTCTTATCGGAGGGGTTGCTGTAATCCTGCATGGTATGGAAAGGTTAACCCGCGATATAGACATTCTTGTTAAAATGAGTCCTGAAAATATTGATAAGCTCAGGAAGGCATTGCATACGGTTTTTAAGGATGATGCCATTGAAGAAATTACACTTCCAGAATTGTACAAATTTCCGGTCATCCGTTACGGCACACCCAGTGAGTTTTATATTGATATCATGGCACGTGTTGGTGAACTGGCGACTTTCGAGGATTTGGAATACGAAACCATCGACTATCAGGGTATTAAAATTAAGATCGCAAAACCTGAGTCCTTATTCAGGCTTAAAAAAGATTCTATCCGCGATAAAGATAAAATTGACGCAATCTTTTTGAAAAAACTAATCGAAGCAAAACTAGGGAGTTAATATGCCGGTTTATAAATATAAAACTTTTGAAGAAGCTGATAGAGCTTTATGGAACTTCCATCCGGATGAAGCATATTTCAGAAAAGTGGCCGATCTGTGGAACTTTGCCGGCAGGTTGCTCCCCATCTCTTATCCAAGAGGAATATTTAAATTCCGAAGCATGGAAGAAGCAAACAAGCATAGGGACCAGTTGGAGCTTGAGCATGCCAAAAATATACAGGATAGAAACTTATAATCTTTGTTGATAAATTTTTTCCGATTAAGCGATATTAGATGGAGTTTTGAGGTCACTTCTGGGGTTTTTCGAAATACGGCCGGTTAACCGCGGCAGCAGGCGTCTTTCTCAAACAGGCTCCAAATATAGTCATCAGTTACCTTTCTGTTTTTCTGAATATGCCTGCGTTTGGCTAAAGCCCGTTTCAGTCCCC
>JAFDDW010000020.1 GCA_019310665.1 Deltaproteobacteria bacterium | reverse complement strand
AAACCACCAGACACTTTGTAGGAATGATTATCAAATTTTCCGCCGGCATGAAGCTTGGTCATAACCACTTCGACGGCCGGTATTTTCTCTTTCTTGTGTATACCAACCGGAATGCCGCGCCCATTATCCACCACACTAATGCTGTTGTCCGTATGAATGGTCACCTTTATCAGGTCACAGTAACCGGCCATGGCTTCATCAATACTGTTGTCCACAACTTCGTAAACCAGATGATGGAGTCCGGCAACATCTACATTGCCAATATACATGGCCGGCCTTAGACGAACAGCTTCCAGGCCTTCCAATACTTTAATATCGTCTTCGGTATAATTATTTATTTTGGCTTCTTCGTTCATATTCTCATCGGCATGACTACGCTTAAATAAGATTTATCATTTTCACCCTCTATCTTACAGGGTTTTTGATCGTCGATTATATTCAGGACAATGTTATCGTCGTCGAGTACTCCCAGGGTGTCGATAAAAAATTTGGGATTATACATCACTTCCACCGGGTCCCCGCCATAGGAAATAGCCATATCTTCTTTGGACTCCCCGATATCGGGGTTGGTAGAGTTTATGACCAGTTTTTCCTTGGTAAAATGAAAAATAACCCCCTTATACTCCTCGGAGGATAAAATGGACATGCGTTTTAACATCATTAAAAATAATTGGCGATCTAATATAATATCATTTCCATCGGTTTTAACAACGATATCGCCATATTCCGGAAAATCTCCCTCAAGCAATCGGATGATCAGGGTTTCTTTTTCCTTTTTCACAATAAAATTATTGTCTTTGATACCTATTTTTACCGATCTTTCAGAATCAAGGAATTTAGTAACTTCAACCAGTCCCTTTTTAGGAATCAATACATTGGCACCCGCCGGTAAATCAAAAGCCGTATCAAAGATACAGTCTGCTTTTGACAATCGGCTACCGTCGGTAGAAACCATTCTGAATATTTTTTGATCTTTCTCCTGGATGCGTTCAGCATAAATTCCGATGATATGGGCCCTGTTATCATCGGATGCACCGCTGATTATAACGGTTTTCTCAATCATTTTGTGAAACACAGTTGAATCGATCTCAAAAAAATCAACCTCTTCTATTTTAGGGATCTCCGGAAAATCATCCGGATTCAAACCGACGATATGATATTCAACATTCTGATTTCCGATTTCAATCCAGTGGTTTTCAACTTCATTGACATAAATATCCTCACTGGGAAAGTCTCTGACAATCTCGTATAACTTTCTGGCATTAATAGTAATTGTTCCCTGGTCCTCTATTTTAGCGGGATAAAAACCTTCGAAACCGGTTTCAAGATCGGTGGCCGAAATTGTTATTCCGGATTCTCCAGCCTGAATTAAAACATTGGTCGTAATGGCCAGATTGGTTTTTCGTCCGGCCAATCCTTGGATTTTGGCTAAAACCGGCAAAATTTCATTTTTGTTAATCGTAGCCTTCATCTTTAATTTCCTTAATATTTATTAATTATAAAATAATAAAAGATAATAATAATACATTGTTCATAAACCTAATAACTTTCTAACTGATTAAAAATATATGAAAATTAAATGCCAGTCAATGCCAATAACATAATCATTAAAACCCTATAAATGTCATGATTTAGTCAATAAAAAAATAATTGTTCAAAACCATGAGGATATCAACAAAAAATGAATATCTTTTCGTCAAAAGCAATGTTTAAAAATAAATAAAAATTCAGAATATTAGGATGACTGGATCCATTTTCTGATACTGGAGACCTCTTTGTTTAGCCATTTATTTGATATTCTTAATTTAACAAAGTGGGCGAATAAATTTTTCACAAGTTGCAGCGACTTGTCGTAAAGAAACAGTTTTTCAAGCACAAATCCTTCGATATCTTCATCCGAATCGGGCAAATCTGTTTTAGGTATATTTAAACTGCTGAAATTTAAACTTTCACCTTTGAGCGTAAATTGCCAAACCAATTCAGCTGATCTATAAATCATATTCAATTCAGTAACCAGGGCGCCATTTTTTAATGCCAGAATTCCTTCTTCTAAACCGGCTTCTTCTCCTTTAATAGTAATACGTTCGGGCGATTCTTTGCGGCGATTTTCAAATACAATCCGGTCTCCGATTTCAAGGCCGACAAAATTCCGGTCAAAATTTTTGATTAGAATTTGGTCGTTTTCAATCACGTACCATAGCCAGGTCAGAAATTCTTCCCCGAGAAATTTATAACGATTGTATGCAATAGCAACGTCGATCATAATTTACTTAACAAACTGAGTCGGAGAAATTTTTTGAAGATCATCACGTTGAGAATCCACAAGATTTGAAGACAGATCCGCTGCGGTATAGGGAAAAATTCTTATTATCGTCAGGTTAAAAGAATTGGAAAAAAGGGTTTCCAATTCTTCATTGGCTGCTTTCAGATTGGAAAAAAACCACAAACTGGATTCTTCATAATTCCAGACAATATCGTATATATTGGGGGTTGCCGGTATTCGTAAACTAAGTGTATTTAGAACATGATCTTTAATCAATTGTTTTTCGGTTTTGGATAAATAATCCCGTCCACTTTCCAACATCCTTCTGGCGGCTTCAATGGTGTAATGTTTTTTTAGGATTTTGGCTGCAATATTTTTTTTGTCAATTCTAAGGGCAAAAACAAAATAGTTGCCAAAAACAAATGAAGAACCACTAAAGTCGGGCTGGAAGGGTTTATCAACCGAGGTCCATCCCACCGCCCTGTCTGAGACCTGTTGGTCAATCTCCGCAATTGTATTGCTAACCAATCCACTGGTAATAAATTCTATTATAGGTGAGTTGATTTTACCCTGAACATTATATTGGGTAATCGAAACCTTGCTGGACCAAATACTCATATCTTAAATTATTGAAGATTAAATAGTCAATTCCAAGTGGGGTTATATGCTATATATGGTATTGAAAACCTTTAAAAATAAATATATAGCGTGTTTGGACCCTTGTTACAAGCAAAATCTATTGAGATAGGAGCTTTATGAAATTTATTGCCGATTTTCACGTTCATTCTAAATTTTCCCGGGCAACCGCTAAAAATCTGGATCTTGAAAATTTGTATATCGCCGCCCAAATAAAAGGTGTCACGGTGGTCGGAACCGGCGATTTTACCTATCCGGAATGGTTTTCAGAAATTGGTGATAAACTGCAAGCGGCCGAGCCCGGCCTTTTCAAACTCAAAGACGAATATGCCGGAATATGTGACCAACAGGTCCCTTCATCATGCCGGGCCGAAGTTCGTTTTATTCTGTCGACTGAAATCAGCAATATTTATAAGAAAAACGATAAAACCCGCAAAAATCACAACCTGATTCTGGTTCCGAATCTGGCGGTTGCCGAAAAATTCAATGCCAAACTGGATCGCATCGGCAACATAAAATCCGACGGCAGACCGATTCTGGGACTGGATGCCCGGGATCTTTTGGAAATTTTACTGGAATCATCGGATGAGGGTTATTTAATTCCGGCCCACATCTGGACGCCCTGGTTTTCGGTTCTGGGTTCCAAATCCGGCTTTGATTCCCTTGAAGAATGCTTCGAAGATCTAACACCGAACATTTTTGCCGTTGAAACCGGACTGTCATCCGATCCCCCCATGAACTGGCGGGTTTCGGGGTTGGATGGCTTGACTCTGGTGTCCAATTCGGACGCCCATTCCCCGCTGAATTTGGGCCGGGAAGCCAACTTGCTGAATACAGACCTATCTTTTAGCGGTATAAAATCAGCCATCAAAAGTGGAGACGCCGATCGGTTTCTGGGTACCTTTGAGTTTTATCCGCAAGAAGGCAAATATCACTATGATGGTCATCGCAACTGCAAAATCAGGCTGCATCCCAAAGAAACCATGGATTGTAACGGCAAATGCCCGGTCTGCGGCAAAGAACTGACCATCGGGGTTTTATACCGGGTGGAGGAGTTGGCGGATCGCGACCAGGATCAAAGACCGCCTGGTAGTCCCACCTATTACAGTATGGTTCAACTGGTTAATCTTTTAGCTGAAATTTTTAAGGTCGGGCCAAAGTCGAAAAAAGTTTTAAAAAACTACCAAACCGCTATTAATGAGTTGGGACCCGAACTTACCATACTGCATTCTCTTGAACCGGAGGTGATTGACCGGGCCGGGATACCCCTGCTGGGTGAAGCCATTCGAAGAATGCGAAACAACGAAATAGAAATACTGCCCGGATATGATGGTGAATATGGACAGGTTAAAATGTTCAGAGCCAATGAACGCGAGCTTTTAACGGGTCAAAAGGCGCTCTTTTCGATACCGGCCCCGCCTCCGCTCCAACCGGAACCGGTTAAAATCCGTGTGGCCTCATTCCCCCATAAATTACCCTTTGAGCCGGAAAAAATGTCAGAACTGTCGTCAGGGGATACGGAATGCAAACCGGCATTATTGAGCGCCATTGATCAACTCAACAACGAGCAGCGCAGGGCCGTGGAATATTCCGGCGGGCCCCTGTTAATTATTGCCGGACCCGGCACCGGAAAAACCCACACCCTGACCCATCGCATTGCCCACTTAATTATGAAAAAAGGCGTGTCACCCCAACACGTTCTGGCGGTCACCTTTACCAACAAAGCTGCCCAGGAGATGCGCGCAAGATTGAATTCCCTGATGGGAGACCCCCCCGCCTTACCCCTGGTGGCAACCTTTCATTCCTTTTGTTTTAATATCCTAAACGACCAAAAGATTAAGCCCGGCGGTATTGTTGATGAGGATCATCGCAAAGCAATAATTGGCGAGGCCGTTAAACAAGTGCAGGCAGAGGGAAAGAAGGTTTCATTGAAACCGCAAGAGATTTTAAACCGCATTATTGCCGCCAAGCAGCAGGTCCTGACCCCTGATGAATTTGCGAAATTAAAATCGGATGATTCTGAAAACAATGTGATTTCAGATATTTATTTGGAGTATCAGCAGCTTTTGTCAATTCAGGAATTTTGTGACTTTGAAGATCTGATTTTTAACATCGTCCGACTGCTGGAATCCAGATCCAATCAGAGCCGGCGGTATCAGAAAAAATTTCAGCATATTTTTGTCGATGAATACCAGGATTTAAACCAGGCCCAGTATCGCATTATAAGGGCCCTGGCGCCGGACGGCAAATCCGTCAAGAATCTGTGTGTTATTGGAGATCCTAATCAATCCATTTATGGATTCAGGGGTTCCGACGTTACTTATTTTAAACGTTTCATCAATGATTACCCCGATGCCGCGGTGATCCGCTTAACCCGCAATTACCGGTCGACCCGGACCATTTTAAGTGCCTCCTTCCAGGTGATCCAGGATCACCGCCTTGATTCTGCTGATATTCGCACCTATTCACAAATAGACGGTGTAAAAGCCATCAGTATTCTGGAGTTGCCCACAGAAAAGACGGAAGCCGAAACCATTGGCCGGATCATCGAGCAACAGATCGGAGGCACCGGTTTTCATTCGATTGATACCGGTATTATCAAAGATGCCAATCTGACCCACATGCGCAGTTATTCCGACTTTGCGGTTTTATACCGGACCCATGCCCAGCATCGGGCCTTGGCTGATGTTTTTGAAAAAAAGGGGATCCCCTTTCAAATTGCCAGCCGGGAAACTGCCTTAAGCCAGGATGGTTTGCCGGAACTGATTTCATTTTTTAAAGTCTTTGAAGAATGCGGCGGGTTTTTTGATCATAAAAAAATCCTTCAACTGGCCCTGCCCGGTTTCGGGTTGAAAGCCTTTGGGCAATTTAAGGAGTGGTGCCTCCGGAATCGATTTGCGCTTTCGGAAGGTTTGAGTAAAGCGGTCAGGTTTCCCATACCCGCAATGCAGGCCCCCAAGCAACAGTTGTTAAATGATTTTTACAATCAAATCAAACAATACAAAGCGGATATGTCATCGCTGACGGTGGCTGACAGATTGCTGTATCTTGAAAAAAACACCAAACTTTCCGGCATGTTGAACAAAGATACAACCACCCGGGAAGCATTTGCCGGGCTCGTTGAGTTGGCCCGGCAATTTAATACCAGCACCGCTGAATTTTTGGTGGCCATCGCCCTGCACACGGATACGGATGCCTATGCACCACAGGTTGAAAAAGTGTCATTCATGACCATGCACGCTGCCAAAGGACTGGAGTTTGCGGTGGTGTTTATTGCCGGCTGTGAGCAGGACTACATCCCTTATAAGAGACACGATCATGAGCAGGCGGATTTGGCTGAAGAAAGAAGACTGTTCTATGTGGCCATGACCCGGGCCATGGAAAGGCTTTACCTAACCCGGGCCAAAGAACGCCGGATATTCGGCAAATCCGAGCTCCGCTCATGTTCCCCCTTTGTTGCCGACATTGAAAATCAGCTCAAAAAGGACGAAACACCCCAACAGAAGAAAATGAAAGAAAGGGCGGAACAGAAGCAGCTTAAGCTCTTTTGAAAATATATAACAACTTGAAATTATTAAATATATAATAAGATTCTTGTTTTTATATCTAATCTGGTGTAACATAAATAACACCCTATAAAATTAAGTATTCAACCCCGTATATCATACATAATGGATCGGAATACCTTGAAATTAATCGGAATTTTCTCTTTGGCCCTGGTAGTTCTTTTGGGGGTGGTTTTACCCGTTGAGGCGGATATATACCGCTATATCGACGGAAACGGGGTCATGCATTTTACCAACGTGCCCACCTCCTCGATTCAAAATTACAAGCTCTTTCTCAAAGAAAAACCACAAATAACCAACCGATATTCCACCGAAAAATATGACTCGCTAATCTCGGATGCCTCCGAACGCCACGGGGTGTCGTTTCCGCTTTTGAAAGCCATCATCAAGGCGGAATCGGATTTCGATCCGCACGCGGTATCCAAAAAAGGGGCCACGGGTTTAATGCAGATCATGCCGGAGAATTTCAAACCTCTGGGAATCAGGGATCCCTTTGATCCCTGGGAAAATATCAATGCCGGGGCGCGCTATTTTAAACAGATGTATGATCGTTTTAAAGGCAAACTGGCGTTATCACTGGCGGCTTATAATGCCGGACCCACCGCGGTGGACCGTTACAAAACAATTCCGCCCTATGAAGAAACCGAAGAATATGTTCGCCGTGTTTTGAAATACTACTATAATTATAAGAACTTATAAAATATTTCAATCCATTGTGATTGCACCCTCGGCATTGGGGGCCGGGGCAAAATAGGTGTGTTTGATTCGATAATAGCTTCGAAAAAGCATCAGCATGATTCCTCTAAAGGGGTAAACCTTTCTGGGAAAAAACACCAGTTTATTAAGGTTATCAAATCCATCCAGGATATTGTCCGCCTTCCAGGACACGACCTTGCCGTTTTTTTGAAAGTTCCAGGTGTTGAATTTATCCATCAGGTCTTCGCTGCGAAACTCGGCCTCAAAATACAACGGACCTGCCAATTTCAGCGGTTTCATATTTTCAACCCCACGGACTGCTGTTTCAGCGGCCTTTCGCAGGTTTTTACGGCCCCCTGAAAGATAGCGCGCACTTTCACTGCCGGAGGTGTAGGTCTTCTTGTTCTTATCCACCACCACTGATTCTGCCCATGGCAAGGCGGTCAGCGCCTGTTTGACAGCAATGTCTTCTCCCGCCACCAGTCCAACGGGCACCCCAAATTCACCCAGATAGGCACCGTGGAGATCCATCTCACAGACGGGCTTGCGGTTTATCCTGACTTCAGAAAAGATCCCGTAATGGGTGTGGGGAAAAAAAGCGTCGGGTGTACCGGAGGCCGCATGTATGGCGACATAAAGAATCAAATCATAATCACTCAGGTTGCCGAAAAATGTCGGCCGGGCGTAATGTCCGCCGATATACTGGGCCCGCCGGTCAAGCCTGTTGATCAGGCAATTAAAACCTGTATCATGGGTGTCTTTGACGGTAACCTTGCGGGCGCCACCATCAAAGGCTCCGGCGATGACCTGGTTGACATCAGCCGTCAGACACTGACGGCCGTACTGCCATTCAGCTGTCCCGGTGCGGCATTGACGCATGCGCCAGATACCGAAGGCGCCTTCAAGATCTGCGAAAATTCCTACATGCATATGAATATATCCAATTAGTCAAGTATGTCCCCTACATTGGTGGCCGCCTGAAATTGGAAGGGCTTTTAAATTGACATGCCCAGAGGGTTTCCTTATATTGATCTGGTTTCGATGCTATTTTAACTGATTACGAAATTGTTTTTTAAATCCTATGAGTCAAACGACCTCAAATCTAGTCAAAGCCCGCCAGGCGATATACCGTTTTTTGTCTTCGCTGCTTGGCTGGTTGCGCCGTGACTTTTTATGGGGCCTGCTGATTGTGCCCATTTTGTATACCGTGCTTGTTTATAGCCTTTCGGAAGCCGATTTTCAAGGGTGGGGGGATCATAGTGTATTCAAACCCCTGATGGAAATTGTGCATCCGGCTTTGCTGGCCGGTTTTTTGCTCGTTTCTTTACTGCGCTTGTGGGTGAGCCGGGATACTGCCTTTGCTTTTTTAGCGGTCCTCAGCGTTTTTGTACTGGGGCGTGAACTCATGGGCCAAGGCTCAACCTTTATTCTCTATGCCGCTTTAATGGGACTTATCATCTATGGGAACCGATATCCGGATCGCATCGCGTCATTGCTGCGTTCACAATGGGCAACATCGTTTCTGGGTATGTGTTTTGTGTGTTATCTAAGTTCCCAGCTGCTCGACCGCGGAATAGTTAAACGAATCGGATGGTTGATTCTGTGGGACACCTCCTGGAAACCGCCTTTTTCGTCGAACCTCGAGGAGGCGCTTGAATCCCTGGGGGGGCTCTTCCTGTTATTGACACCTTTTGCAATAGGTGCCGGCCTCAGGTCTAATCCAACCCGGAAAAAAGAGCGTACACATTTTTGAGATAGCTTATAGCTTCAATCGATGCGCTGTAATACCTGGGCGGTCCGGGCAGGCAGATACAGACTGAGAAGATGGCGCTTATGATTGGCGACAATTTCGAACAGGGTCCGATGTTCCTGTTTTGGCTGTAGCCGGCTATGACCGCCGTATTGGGCGGCGTCGCTGTTGAGAATTATTTTATACCTGCCGGGCGAGGCCTCAAAGCGGTAGTCCGAATAGGATTGATTCGGATGAAAATTGAAAGCCAGTAAAAGCCCGGCGCGTTCGAAAATAATTATCTTGTTATCGTCATGTTCATATATAAGGTGCGGGCCGGGCGTATCCAAAAGCCGAAATTTTTTGGCCAGCGTGATCATATCGCGGTCAAAGCGGGCGCTAAACTTATATTTTAAATTGGGATCATCCGCCAGATGCCACTGCCGCCGGGCATATTTATAGGACCAGTTATTGCCCTCCCGCGGAAAATCAATCCACTCCGGATGACAAAATTCATTGCCCATAAAATTCAGATAGGCGGCGCCGGCGGTGGCCAGGGTAATCAAACGGATCATTTTGTGCAGTGCCATGCCGCGGTCTACCCGGATATTCTCATCATTTACCTGCATATGTTCATACATGTCGGCATCGATTAAGCGAAAGATGATGGATTTATCACCTACCAGGGCCTGGTCGTGGGATTCGGCATAACTGATGGTTTTTTCCTCCGCCCGCCGGTTGGTCAGCTCATGCCAGAGCTGACTGATGGGCCAGTCTTCATCCGCTACTTCTTTAATCAGCTTGATCCAGTTGTCCGGAACCCCCATGGCAAAGCGATAGTCAAATCCATAGCCGCCGGTTTCCAAGGGTGCGGCAAGCCCCGGCATTCCACTGACATCTTCGGCAATCGTTCGTGCATCGGGCCGCACGGCATGAATCAGTTTACCGGCCAGTGCCAGATAGGCCAGGGCCTCCTCATCCACGCTGTCTTCAAAATAATCATCATAAGACCTAAAGGCTTTGTTCATGCCGTGATGAAGATAAAGCATGCTGGTGATACCGTCGAAGCGAAACCCGTCAAAACGGTATTCATCCAGCCAGAACCGGCAGTTTGAAAGCAGAAAATGCAGGACCTGATGCTTGCCGTAATCAAAGCAGCGGGAGTCCCAGAGCTCATGAAGCCCGCGGGGCCCATCATGGAAGTATTGGTACAAAGTACCGTCGAAGCGGCTGAGGCCTTCGGTTTCATTGGACACGGCATGGGAATGAATGATGTCCATGAATACCGCCAGGCCGGCTGCGTGGGCTTCGTCGATCAGGGCTTTGAGATCCTCCGGGGTGCCGAAACGGGACGAGGCGGCAAAAAAGTTAGACACCTGGTAGCCGAAAGATCCATAATACGGATGCTCTTGGACCGCCATCAGCTGGATGGTGTTGTAACCGGATTCTACAATCCGGGGAAGGACACCGGCGGTGAATTGCTGAAATGAGCCGATCTTTTCTTCCTCCTGGGCCATGCCGATATGGGCTTCATAAATCAGCGGCGCTTCAGCCCGGGGGTGAAAATCAATACAGCGCCACCGATAAGGAATATCGGGAAACCAGACCTGGGCATTGAAAATCAAGGTTGTCGGATCCTGCACGACACGCCGGGCATAGGCGGGAATACGGTCTCCCCGGCCACCGGGCCAGTGAACCCGAAGTCGATACAGATCCCGGTGTTTCAGGCTGTCCGCATCCAGGCGGATTTCCCAGACATCTTTGCCGTTAACCCGGGTAAGCGCAAATTCTTCCTTTTCCTGCCAGCCGGTCATATCTCCTATCAGAAAAATACGGTCGGCGTTCGGTGCCCATTCACGAAAAACCCATTCATTGTCCTGAAAATGAAGGCCGAAGTATTCATGGCCCGAGGCAAAGTCGGCCAGGGTCATTTTCCCGCCGCTGAGACGGGTTTCGGTTGCGGCTATTTTGGACAGGCGGCGGCGAATGGTGTTTTCATAGGGAGCTAAATAGGAATCGCTTTCCAGCAGGCGCCTCAGTTTTTGTTCGACAGCCACATTTTTGGAAGAAGTTTGTTTTTTGGGAGGCATATTAATTAAACATCACGGAATTTCTATAATTTATTTAAAATATAAGGTATTATATGAGGTCTGAGTTTTGGCCCCATTCCAATCGCAAGACATAGAGGCTCTCGACAGGTTGGGGCGGAGCCCCTAACTTGTATCTATTTTTGGGCTGCATTCCGGCGCTGTGGCAGCGTTGATCAGCGGCCGCTGGAGCATCTTTTCATATAATTTGATGTACTGGCGTGCCGTAGCGGCATGGGTAAAGCCGGCGGCACTTTCTGTCATAATGCGTTTGATTTGTTTCTTTTTTTCTTTGGCCGGTAGATTATAAAACAGCATCGCCTGCTGAATGGCCCAAAACAAACCACTGGCGTCAAAAGTATTAAATATAAAGCCGTTGCCCGTATTTTCTTTAATATTCAGATGGGTCACCGTGTCGTGGATACCCCCGGTGTCGTGGGCCACCGGAAGCGTTCCATAGATGGGAGCAATCATTTGCGGCAGGCCGCAGGGTTCAAAACGCGACGGCATCAGGATAAAATCAGACGCACCGTAAGCCAGGTGCTCCATTTCGTTGCTGAAATCGCAAATGGCCACGCGCTTTTGAAATTGGTGGTGATTGACGATGTCTCTGAAAACCATCTGATAGTCACCGTTGGCCACGAAGACAATCTGCAGGTTTTGATCCCAATAACTGGAGAGGACCCTGTAGAAAATATCGGCCAGCAACTGGCAGCCTTTCTGCACCGGATCCAGCCGCGAAGGCCAAAAAAATATCGGCGCCCGGTCATCCTGAATTAATCCCAGTTTTTTTTGTAAACAACGTTTGTTTTTCTTTTTTCCCGCCACATGATCGTCGGGCCCGAATTTTTGGGCCAAATCCTGGTCAAGGGCGGGATTAAACGATGGATCGGGTGCATTGAGGATGCCCGCCGCACACTCGGCATTTACCTTATTGGCCAATTCCCGGTGTATCTGGGGTTCAACAAACGGATGTTTGCCTTCGACAATTTCATTCAGAAATGTGGGGCTGACGACATTGACGAAATGGGCCCCGAAAATTCCACTGGTAAGCAGATCCACGGGGTTGGTATCACGTTCCTGCTCATAACTGGTGGCCATCTTCTCGAAATATAAATTCTGCCAGAAATAGGCGGCATCGATCCCTCGATCTTCGATCTGGGCCAGAGTGGTTTTAACCGTGTGGATGTTATGGATTGTGAAAAGACAGGGAATCCCGTGTTCTCTGGCCACGGCCGGAATCAGACCGGTCATCCAATCGTTGCAGTGGATCAGATCCGGCTGAACCCGGGGGATGATGTTGTTGATGACCTCGCGCTGGAAGGCCAGGGAAAGTTTGATGTTTTCACCCCCGTAAGAAGAATACACCCGGTTCATATAGTAAAAGGCCCGGTCTTCGGCCAGGTGGATGCGGTCATCGGGCATTTTGCGCTGGATGCGGTTGATTTCTTTTTTTAAAACCGGGGCCAGCCTGTCGCTGAAAAGGGCACGATAATCCGGCATGGCCACATGAACGTCGGCCCCCTGCTCAAAAAGGGCCCTGATCAGGGCAGCGGAAACATCGGCCAGGCCGCCTGCTTTGGCAGTATAAAAGGAAGCCAGACCTCCCATGCGGTCCGGCAGATAGGTGACCTCAGGGGTAACGATCAGGACGCGAGGGTTGCAGGTGATCTCGTTCATGTTTCCTTATTCTCTCTAGTGCGTATTTAAATATTACTTCAGTTTTACAGGTCTTTTAACCAGGTGTCAGGTGTTCCGCCGCAAACGGATTCAGGTTACATATTCCGCATTCCCGCCGGGGCGTAGGCATAGCCCCTATGGGCCGGAGGCCGCATTCCAACTTCCGAGTTCCTTTATGGTTCACGCCCACACCATCAGTCACTTCCGAGTTCCTTTATGGTTCACGCCCACACCATCAGTCTCGGCGTTGATTTAATCCGTTCATCCCCGCTGGGCGCGACCCTGACGGTGTATCCGAATCGTCCCGAAATTTCACAACCCAGGTCACAGCCGTAAAGATAGTTTCCGTTACCGCGGTCTTCTATGACTTTCATTGGTTCCACATGGCTTGCGATTACTTGCTCCGGTGATTTCAAATTACCGTAATAGAGTTCTACGTCGACTTCTTCGGGTTTTAGTTCTGCGAGATGGACTTCCGATGTCACCTGGAAGGCATCGCCGACCCG
>JAFDDW010000455.1 GCA_019310665.1 Deltaproteobacteria bacterium | reverse complement strand
GTGAATACATCAATCATCCGGTATCCCAATTTTGAGTAAAGCGCCCCACCCTTGTATCAAGAGCCCGGTTGCAGGCAATTTCGGACCTGCATAAAATTTCCCGGGGCCGCTACCAGCAGGTGTTCATCGATTTTCTGCCCGTCCAGGTATTCATTCAAATGAAAATTGCAGCCGTCAAAGGTGCAGACTTTACCCCCGGCCGCCTCGATGATCACCCGGGCGGCCGCCAGGCCCTGGAAGGATTCGTTGGCGATCACTGCTGCATCGGCCCGCCCCATGGCCACATAGCATATATGTGCGGATGCACATCCCAGGTTACGGATCTTGCCCGGAAAATTCGAACGATAGTGCTGATGAAACCGGGAAAACGTAAACAACACGCTTTCATCATTAATATCGGAATCAGCTATCTGCATTTTCTTCTTGCCCCAAAAGGCTTCTTTGCCGGCCCGGGCGTGAAATATATCGCCGGTGGCCGGCATGTAAAAGACGCCAAAAATGGGCCAAAAATTATCAATCAATGCCAGTGACATACCCCAGATGGGAATCCCGGCCTGATAATTCGCCACACCTTCAATGGGATCAAAGATCCAGACGTAGCGTTTGCCTTCATGGGAATAATTTTCGTTGAGCTGATCATGTTTAAACACATGATGATCCGGAAAACGCTCCTTCAGTTTTTCCTGAAAAAATTTCGTTATCCGTAAATCCGCCTCGGTGACCAGGCCCTGGTCGAATTTGACCTGGGGTTTGCCTTTCCCAAAAAACGGCAGCGCCTGTGACCAGGCCCTGGTCGAATTTGACCTGGGGTTTGCCTTTCCCAAAAAACGGCAGCGCCTGTTTCCCGGCCTCTTTGATAAACTCCATAGCAAATCCGCTTAATTCATCGATCCCCTGACCCTTGTTACCCATAGTTCCTCCTTAATTATCGGTTATTTTTATAACCACCAGCGTCACATCGTCTTCCGGTTTAACACCATCGCGAAATTTGTCCAGAGCATAGAGGCAGGCGGTCAGCAGTCCTTTGGCATCGGTATCCGAATACTGCCGTATGATCCGGTTAACGGTTTCTTTGCCAAACATGTGACCCCTGGGATTTTGAGCTTCCCAGATACCGTCTGTTCCCATTAAAATGATTTGCCCGCAGGCCAGATCTTCCTTGCTGTACTGCTCGTAGGCATGATCGGCATCAATGCCCATCGCCATGCCGGATCCACGCAACTCCTCGATGGTTGCGGCCCGTGGGTCGTAAAATACCGCCGGGTCGTGTCCGGCACGAACCCAGCGCAATTTGCGATTTTGACGATCGATGTCTAAATAAAACAGGGTCATGAATCCGCCGGAATCCGCCACATCATGGCATAGCAAACGATTCACATCGGAAACGACTGTGGCTATCTTTCCGGGTTGAGCGGAGCGCTGGCGCAGAAAAGCCCGGGCGGTGGTCATCAACAGGGCCGAGGAAATGCCATGGCCGGATACATCCCCGACGACAACACTGATCCGGCTTGCATCCGGCTTGTCGGTGATGAAAAAATCGTAATAATCACCTCCGGTCTCGTCACAATAGACACTGGTCGATGCAATATCCAGTCCCTTAATCTTCGGAGCGGACCCGGGCAAGAGGGCCTGCTGCACCTCTTTGGCCAGATAAAGGGACTTGCGCATCTGATCGCGTTCAATAAGGCCTTCGGTCATTTCATTCATTCCATCGCCGAGAACTCCCAATTCGTCATTGGATAAAACACTGACCTTTTGGTGGAAATCGCCGTCACGCACGTTGTCAACCACACGCATCATTTCCTTGATGGGTTGCAAAATGGACCGTCCGGCCAAAAAATTCAAGATCAAAGAAATGAAAATAAAAATAAGGCATACCGCGATCGTAAAAGCAAGCACCTCTTTGCCGAACTGCCCGGCGGAAACGGCATAATCCTGTACCTCCCACACGGCAAACCCTATGGTTCCCACAAGCAGAACCATAGGCGCATTGGTGCCGGCACCCCACAACACCCGGATTCTTCTTAAAATAGAGATTTTTATCGTGCCCGGTACCGCCGCTAACCGCCCTGCGGGGAAAAAAACCGGTATTAATTTGCTTCGGCAATACTCATCGATCAAGAAAAAGGAAATAAAAGAAGCAATTAATCCGATCATAACCAACCTGAAAAAGGCATAAAAAAAGCTGCTAACCGTCATATCGATCACAAAAACCATCAGCGGCATGAACAAGCAGGTAAATACCACCCAAACGATCAAATTTACCAGGCCAATAATAAAGGGCAAATTTAAAAGCCTCCGCCCCGCTCTCTTTTGAAGCGCCATATCGATTTTTTCCCCGGATGTGATCTGCCCCAACCCTATCGAAATCGGACGTTGAATAAGGTGCTGAAGACCGGTGGACAATGAAAAGATCACAACAAGGATAACAGGAATTAATATCCAGCCCCCCTGGTAATGAAAGGCCTTCCAGTCCTCATAGACTGCAAGGGGGGTAAAAAAATTAAGTGTGACAATGATAATATTGCCGGCTAGATTGGCTGCGTAGTTGCGCACATAAAGCCCGGTCAAGCGGACCGGTTTGGCTGGGTGTGATCTCATCATCTTTATTAATCTCACTGCGGATAAAGAGAGGATATCGGAATGTGATAGTGACCATAACCGCCAGGATCTAAAGGATCAAGAAAAAATCCAAAAATTCTCAGGATCTTTTCTTGACAAGTATGGTTTGATACCCTAAGATTCCGTTAAATTTTCCATTTATTTACAGTAAGTTAGTCGATTAACAGAAAATATCCGGAGGCAGCCAAATGACTGAAAATATTCCGACCCGTGAAGAAGCCTTTGCGCTTTTGAAAAAATACAACCAAACCGAAAGCCTGATAAAACACGCCCTGGCAGTGGAAGGGGTCATGCGCTATATGGCCCGCAAACGCAATGAAGACGAAGAAAAATGGGGGGTGATTGGCCTGATTCACGACCTCGATTACGAGCAATTCCCGGATCAGCATTGTAAAAAGACCGAGGAAATCCTGCACGAAAACAACTGGCCGGAAGAATACATCCGGGCGGTGGTCAGCCATGGTTGGGGAATCTGCGTTGATGTCAAACCCGAAACAGAACTGGAAAAAGTGCTGTATGCCATCGATGAACTCACCGGCCTGGTGGTGACGACAGCCCTGGTGCGTCCTTCTAAAAGCGTAATGGATGTTAAAACCAAATCGGTTAAGAAAAAATGGAAGGACAAACGCTTTGCGGCTGGCGTGGATCGATCCATCATTGAGAAAGGCGCAGCCATGCTGGGTGTGGAGATCCCAGAGCTGATTACGGATACAATTGCGGGAATGCAGGATGTGGCAGAAGAAATCGGGCTCAAAGGAAACGCTTAGGATTTGGGATCGTAAGAGCATGGCGCATAGGGCATAGAGCAAAGCGTCAGATTTTACTGAGATTTCCGAATTATCGAACGGTACGGCTATGCACCATGCGCTATGCCCTTTGCATTGGGTAACCAGTCACCAGTCATTTCCTGAGAAACCCGGTATAAACCCAGAAAATAATCCAGCAGAAAACCACCGGCCCGGAACCGATATATACGAACGGGAAAAGATCGTCTTTCCAGGGCTGCATAAAAGCTGCCATCGCAGCCGGCCAGAGGACGGATGCCGCAATGGCCATCCGCATTTTTCCGGAAAGCACAACAGCCGGCTTGAAAGCAGCCGGCTTTTTTTCCTGCCCTCGGTTTAATATTCTGGGTAAAAATAAAATCCCCAGAATAATGGCCACCAGCACCAAGATTTCCTGAATACCTGAAAACATATGCCTCCAAACTCAAGCGTTTTGCTTACCATATATGGGGTGATGGAACAAGCAACCTTTTGTCGTTCACCCAAACGCATGGTTTTTCTGTTTATGTTTGTACGTTATGTGGTATTTTTTGTTGACTCCGGAGTGATATTATTTTAGCTTGTCGACTGTAACCAACCAGGCCCTGTCATCTGACAATAGCCATGGAAAATGTTATCCTCATAAAGTTAAAATAAAGCCCCGGGCAGGACATCGCTATGTCTTAAAGGGGCTTTTTTATTTTTTTTATATGATAAAGCCAAATCCCGAGCAATCGGGAAACGGAAAGCCACGGGTCCAATTAGTTGATAGCTCAAAGCTGAAAGCTCATAGTAATAAATACAAATGCAAGTCGCCTTCGTCTATCAGCTATAAGTTATCAACTATCTCCTAATTTGGATAGCCGGGTTGTCTCTATAAACAGGTAACCCGGCTTTTTTGTTTTTTAGATTTAAACAAATACTCACCTCAACAGGTTTTATAATTCAGGCTGTCATGCGACAAGAATTGGATCAATCCGCTCCTGTAAAAAAGAGGTAGGCGCATGCGAAAAAATTCAGGATTCACCCTGTATGAACTGCTGGCGGTCATTGGGATAATGGCTGTTCTTTCGGCCATTACGATCCCGAATTTTATTGGCTGGCTTCCCAAATATCGATTGGCGAGCGCAGCAAGAAATTTGCTGTCGGCAATGCAGTACGCAAGACTGATGGCGGTTAAGGAAAATATCAATATTCTTGTGAATTTTGATCCCGGCAACAACAATTACAGAATATTTGCAGATTATGACAGTGACAATAACCAGGACGCCGATGAACCGACCATAAGAAGGGGCAAGATGCCTGCTGGTGTCTCCATCACCGGCACTAATTTTGCGGGCGACCGCCTTAAATTTAACAGCAGAGGGCTTGCCGCCGGGACGGGCGGAACCATATCCATCGCAAATAATCTGAATGATCTATCGAAAATTCGAATCAATAGAACAGGCAACTGCAGAATACTTGGGGACGGGGAAAAATAGCCATGCCAAATAATTCCGGTGGCCACACCATCGTCGAGCTTGTAATTGCCATGGCCCTGGCGGCCATATTGATAACCGCCATTTATCAGATTCATGCGGTCCGCCAGAAATCCTATGCCCAGCAGCAGCTGGCGGTTGAAATGCAGCAAAACATCCGGGCTGCGATTTCTCTGATGAAAAGAGAAATCAGAATGGCAGGCTATGACCCCGCCGCCAACGATGGACTGGATAGTGACGGCGACACGGTTATTGACAATGTTGAGGAATCGGCGGGGACGGGAATCCATATAGCCGGCCGGAGTATGATTCAAATTTCTTTTGACAATGATGCCGATAGGAATATCGCCCCCGGTGAAAGAATCACCTACGGCTTTGCCAATTTATATGATGACAACGACAACGGCATCGCCGATGCGGGAGCGGCACCGCTTGGCAGACAGACCGGTGCAGGAACACTGATACCGCTGGCGGAAAGCATCCAGGCCGTCGGTTTTGCCTACGCCTTCGACCATAACCATGACGGCAATCTTGATACCGACGACGGCACGCTCAACGGCAATATCATCTGGGCTTTCGACTCAACCCCCGACGATGAAAATGATGAACTGACCACGGATCTGGATACCGGTTTGCCTTTGGTTGTCCCGATACCGCTGTCCGATATTCGCGCGGTCAGGATCTGGATTCTGGCCCGAACAAGAGCGCCGGTGCGGGATCATTTCGATAACCGAACGTATAGGGTGGGTGATCGAACAATTTCAAGTGCCGACAAGCATCCGCGCCGACTGATCAGGGCCACCGTGTATTGCAGAAATATGCAGCTGTGAAGCTGACAGGGGTTCTATCTGTCTGGATTTTAAAAAGCAGCCTTTAAATTACAAGCAAAATGAAAAAAAAGAATGAAAATCAGGGGTACACACTCATCGAAGTGCTAATTGCCATGGCCATTTTTGCAGTGGGCTTTCTTGCCTTGGCAAGTCTGCAGATTAAATCGATATCTCAGAATGCCAGCTCCCGAATGCACTCAGAAGCAACCACCATGGCCGTAGAGTCGTTGGAAAGATTGATCTCTCTGCCTTATAGCCATACGGAATTGGATCAAGGCAATAATCCCCACCGTATGACGGCGGGAGGGTACACCATCGAGTGGAATGTCCAGGACGATGTGCCCATCACGGCCACCAAGACCATCGTGATCAAGGTGGCCGGCGCGAATCCGTATGCCAAACCGATCACCATCAGTTTTGTTAAAGGGCAAAATTCATAATGCCTGTTCAACTCAATTCATAAGCCACCGGCATTGCCGGTGGCTTATGAATTGATATAAAAAAGAATTTTTGCATATTTTTTTCAATTTGTTGATAACCATCAACAGAACAACCACCGCCAAAGCCGGCTGAAGCAAATA
>JAFDDW010000454.1 GCA_019310665.1 Deltaproteobacteria bacterium | reverse complement strand
CCCGGTGACCCAGGACGTGGCCAACCTGTTCGGCGCCGATGGCTATGCCGAATCGGCCGGTAATGCGGTTTCAGAAGGCATCAAGATGATCGGACGGCTGAGAGAAATGCAAAATAAGTAAGGATGACGAACCCGCTGTATTGTGAGATCCCCGGGCCTGTGACCATCTGTCATTGTTCAGGGCCCGGGTCATTAAACCTAAGATCAGATTCTGAACGAGACGCTGATTTGAGAAACTGGATGAAGGAGTTTAGGTAATGTCTGAAGATAAAGCTATGGTAATTTTCCAACCGTCCGGCCGCAGAGGTGAAGTGCCAAAGGGCACCACCATTATTGAGGCCTCGCGCTTGCTGGGGGTGGACATCGAAGCCCTGTGCGGGGAGAAAAAAGTGTGCGGCAAGTGTGTCGTGCGCATTGAAGACGGGCATTTCGAAAAATACGGCATTCAATCAAGCATGTCCCATGTCAGCCCCTGGCAGGAGGAAGAAGAAAAGTTTGTCAATGCCGAACGCAGGGAAAAAGGATTTCGACTCGGCTGTGTAGCCACGGTGGAAGATGACATCCTGGTTTTTGTGCCTGAAGAGTCCAGGGCCGGAAAACAAGTTGTCAGCAAGGCCGCACGCGACATTTTCATCGAACACAATCCGGCCATCAAACTGTATTATGTCAAAGTGGACCCGCCGTCATTTGAAGAACCCACGGGCGATTTCGAACGGATCTGCCGGGGGATCGAACGGGATTACGGGCTTAATAATCTTACAATCGACCTCTTTGCCTTAAGGCAACTGCCCGATGCCCTGCGTAACGGTAAATGGGAGGTGACGGTCAGTGTTTGGAATGACAAGGAAGTCATCCGGGTTCGACCGGGCAAACATGAACACAATTACGGACTGGCCATCGATGTGGGGACCACCACCGTGGCGGCCTATTTCTGTGACCTTACCAATATGGAGGTGATCGACACGGTATCCATGATGAACCCCCAATGCAAGTACGGTGAGGACGTCATGGCCCGGATCACCTATCATATGACGACTCCGGACGGCCTTCAGCGCATGAGTGATGACATTATTGAGGGGACCAATGAACTCATTGACAAGGCCATCGCCAATACCTTTCCGCCCAAAAAAAAGGTAAAGAAGAAAAAGGGCGAAGAAGGACCTGACGAATACGTGGAAGTTCCCGAGGAAGGCAAAACCTATCTGCGTCTGACCCGGGAAGATATCGAAGATATCACCATCGGCTTCAATACGGCCATGCATCATATCTTTCTATCCCTCAACCCGGAACATGTGGGAATGGCGCCCTTTCCGCCGGTCATCCATCACAGCCTGGACATCCGGGCCAGGGATCTGGGCATCAAAATAAATCCCTCATCCTACATGTTCGTGCTGCCGATCGAAGCCGGATTTGTGGGGGCGGACAACGTGGGCGTGCTGATCGCCGAAGAACCTTATAAACATGAGGAAAATCAGCTCATCATCGATATTGGAACCAACGGGGAGCTCGTTTTAGGTAACCGCCACAAACTGATCTCATCCTCTTGTGCCACCGGTCCGGCCCTCGAGGGAGCCCAGCTCGCTTTCGGGATGCGGGCTGCACCGGGCGCCATGGAGCGCATTGAAATTGACCGGGAAACCAAGGAGGTCGATTACAAAGTCATCGGACGGGATGCCTGGCGGAAATTTTCAGAACCCAAAGAAATGAAAGCCAAAGGCATTTGCGGTTCAGGTATTCTGGATTTACTGGCGGAACTTTACTGCGCGGGTATTGTTGCCAAAAGCGGCGTGTTCAATAAAAAAGCGCTGGAAGGCCACGAGCGTTTCCGCATCAATCCGGACACCAAACAGCCCGAATTTGTTTTAGCCTGGGCCGAAGAGTCAAGCATTGACAAGGACATCGTGGTCACCCAGAAAGACATCCGCCAGATTCAGCTGGCCAAGGGTGCCCTGTATGCCGGCTGCAAGCTGATGGTCAAGCGCATGGGGCTGGAAAAAGTCGATAAAGTAAAGATCGCCGGTGCGTTCGGGACCCATGTGGACCGCACCAAAGCGCTGGTTATGGGCCTCTTCCCGGATTGTGAGATCGAGATGATCGAAGGTATTGGCAATGCCGCCGGCGATGGTTGCCGCGCGGCCCTTTTGAATGTGAAAAAACGGGTAGAAGCCAACTGGTGTTCCCGCAATGTGGAATACATCGAATTGACCGTCGAGACCTCCTTCCAGCAGGAATTTATGGAGGCCATGCAACTGCCGCATATGACGGATGAATTCCCGCATTTAAAAGGCATTGTGCCCGATGAGATTTTGAACCAGTAACATTACCAGGCTTCATCCAAGATGGCGCTTTTTAAAAGTTGAGCGGCTGGCGCAGCGTGTGTGCCTAATAGAAACTATTTTATGACCCTTCATAACGATGATAAAGGTTCGTTACGAACGCAAAAAGCCGCCAATGGCCGATCAATTGATATCTGCGCCTCCGTAAATGCGGGTATCTGCGGGTTCACCTGTCGCATAAAAGCCTGGAAAATAGACAAAAGAACCGTCGGCCTGGAAATCAGCGAATCTGAATGTCAACAGATACAGGATTTTTCCGAACTCCTGAGCCAACTATCCTTAAATGAAGTTTTTATGCCAATAACCCGCAACCTGGTGTATCTTGCCGCCGAAAAGTCGGGGTGCCATCCCTCCTGCCCTACTCCGGCGGCTGTACTAAAAGCCGCTGAAGTGGCAATGGAAATGGCGTTGCCGCGGGATGCATCCATTCGATTTGAGCCGTGTAAAAGGAAAATGATTTAATGCCAGAAAAAAAAGTGGTCCCCTTCAGAAGCAGTGAAGGCATATCTTATTCATTGACCCAACGCCTTCTTGAGAAGGGTAAAAGCTATGGCCTGACGGCGATCTTTCCGTTTAACATTGACAAAATCGAGGTGGCCGAGTGGGTCCGTCTAAAATGCCACTATGGCTGTAACCGCTTTGATTCCAACTGGACCTGCCCCCCGGCGACACCGGGACCTGATAAAGTTCGCGCCATCCTCGATGAATATGAGTTGGCACTTCTTCTGGTAGGGACCAAAAACTGCTCGGATTTTTACCTGAACAACGGCCGCAAAAGAATCAGCCAGGTGCGATGCTGGAAAGGCACCATCAGTCTGGAACGGATGCTTTTTCTTGAGGGCTATTACAAGGCTTTCAGTCTCGTAGGAGAATGCTGCGCTCTTTGCAAGGAATGCGCATACCCGGAAGACTGCCGGTTCCCCCAGGAAAAAAGGCCGTCGGTGGAATCATTTTCAATCGATGTCATCGGAACTTTGAAAAATCTC
>JAFDDW010000453.1 GCA_019310665.1 Deltaproteobacteria bacterium | reverse complement strand
GCCCTGCGGATAAGAGAGACGGCCGGGTTCCAGAAAAATATCATGCCGGCTGTCAGGCGGAAAATGATATTGATAAAAGACCTGCGTGGGTTCATCAGGGACCTGACTTCATAAACTTAAATTAAACCACAACCTCTTTTGGTGCGAACCTAAGAGGCTCTGCCGTTCAGTCTTGGAGTTGGGGCAATAAATCCGAAATCCGAAACCTGAAATTCGAAATGGTTCGGCAAACTCACCACCCTGAGCCAAGTCGAAGGGCAAATCCGAAATTCTAATATCAGAATGACCCAAACAAAAGAACGACCCCTTCTTCTATAAACAATGCAAGGACTGCACGGACTTTGTTTTGGTCATTTGAATTTTGGTCATTCGATATTGTTTCGGATTTCGTGCTTCGATTTTCGAAATTGTATCTGGTACAAAATCATCATTTCGCCCCCTTCGAGGGACCTTCTTCAATACTACGACCTCTGGTGTTAGTTGGTGACGGTTCAGATACTCCCATTGTTGCGTCTTAAATGGCGGATGTTTTCTCTGCCGGCAACGATAACGTCGGTTGCCAGTCCTAAAAAGAGGCCGTGTTCAACGATTCCCGCCCGATCGTTTAAGCGGGACACCAGCCCGCCAGGATCGGAGATTTGGCCAAAATGAGTGTCTAATATAAAATTTTGCTGATTTGTGAGGAAGGGAGTATTGTTTTCATCAAGCCGCAGCGTAACCGATCCGCCGATGGATCCCAGAAAAAGCTGCTCTGTTTTGCGGGCGAATGGAACCACCTCAATAGGCAAGGCCCATTTGGTGCCCAATTGAGGAGAGAGTTTGCTTTCGTCGACGATGACGATATTTCTCCGGCTGGCCTGGGCGATAATCTTTTCGCGCAGAAGGGCCCCGCCGCCGCCCTTAATTAAATTCAAGTCAGGGTCGACTTCGTCGGCGCCGTCGATGGTTAGATCGATTTCGGGGTGTGTTTCCAAATCGGTCAGGGGTATATTCAGCCGACGAGCCAATTTTTCTGTTCGATCAGAGCTGGGGATCCCTATAATGTTTTGCAGGTCTGCGGCTTGTATTCTCTCCGCTATCCGCTCAATAGCGAAATTGGCCGTGCTGCCTGTGCCAAGTCCGAGCACCATGCCGGAGTCGATCAAATCCGCCGCCTGGATGGCCGCCATTTTTTTTAATTCATCCTGACTAGTCATGAATCATCCCTGCTTTTTCTCTCCGCTGGCATTTTATGTGCTATAGCACCAATTTCTATGATCCGGTTTCAATTTGCAGGTCATAACTCTTCCACCGACGGGGGTGGCGGTTGATCCCCTTTTACTTTTTTTATGATTTTGGGGATAAAAAAGGAGAATACAAAAAGGGTTATCGAGAAAAAAACTTTAAAAGACATCAGCTCGGCCCAGTTGCCGGATACCCAAATTTCCTTTAAGGTCCCAATAAAAAATGTGAATATAAAAGTTCCAACCATGATGCCCAGTCCGGTTCCGAAAAAATAATCCTTGAAGTGAACTTTGGTCAACCCCATGCCGAAGTTCATGGGCGTGAAAGGGAAATACACCAGGCGCAGATACAATACGGTGGCAAACCCGTTGCGCTCAATGGCATCGTCATATTTTTTCAACCGGTCACCGATCAATGAGGCGGAGAATTCTCTGCCAAGGGTTCGACCGATCAAGAAAGCCGCACTTGCACCGGCCATGGCACCGAACCACACATACACAAAGCCCCAGTAAGCACCGAAAATGGCGGCCCCCAGGCCGGTCAAAAGTGTTCCCGGCAGAAACAAACATACCCCGACCGCATAAATCATTATGAATACCAGCGGGGCCCAGAAACCGACCGCATCAAGAAAGTTTCCCAGGGCGTCTGCTGTAAGATAATTTCTAACTGGCGTGAAACGGACGACAATGATGGCCAACACAATAAAGACTAATAATATGAGCACTTTAATGACTGCCTGGCTGCGATTTTTTGATGATTCCGCTCCGGTTGTTTCCATGGTGGCGTGCTCCTGGCCTAATTGAGCAATAAACACTCAATTAGGCGTTACTTGTGAATTGTTATTCGTTATCAGTGTTGTGTCCCGGAAAAAACTTACTTAAGATCACGGGCAAACGTACTCAGATCGTTATAAAATGAATCAGATTAGATCGCATGTATACGCTCTGAGCTTTCAACCTTCAATTAACGATTGTGCCTCGAACGGCCCTTCACTGCCTGCCGGGTAAAAATTAAGCATTTCTCCGCGATCATTGCAACTTTCACACTCATTTAGGATAGGGGTTAAAAACGACCAGCATTTTTCAACGCCGTCCTGCCGCCAAAAGAGCGTTTGATCGCCTAACATGCAGTCGATAAGAACTTTTTCATAGGCATCCAGGATGGGTCCGGAGTAGCTTTGATGATACTGAAAATCCATGGTGACTGTGCGCAGGCAAACCCGGGCGCCGGGATTTTTGGTTTGAAAGGTCAAGGTGATTTTTTCTTCCGGATAGACCCCCAGGATTAATCGATTGGCCACAATGGTTTTACCCAGGATATGGCGAAACATGGAATGGGGGACTGTTTTAAACTGAATGGCGATTTCAGTAATTTTTTGTGCCAGTCGTTTGCCGGAAGTCATATAAAAAGGAACCCCCTGCCAGCGCCAATTGTCCAGAAAAACTTTCATTCTAGCGTATGTCGGTGTGAGTGAGTTGGGGTTCACCCCGGACTCTTGGCGATAGCCGGAAACCGACCGTTCATTGATCATACCAGCCGCATATTGCCCGAGGACGAGGTGGTTTTGCAATTCGTTTATCGGAAACGGCCTGAGCGCCCGAAAAACTTTTCCTTTCTCATCCCTTACCAGGTCGGCTTCAAAACGGGAAGGGGGTTCCATGGCTGTGAGGGCCAGCAACTGCATCATGTGGTTTTGAAACATATCCCTCAAAACTCCGGATTGCTCATAGTAACCGGCGCGATGCTCCACGCCAAGGGTTTCGGTTGCCGTGATACTCACATGATCAACGTATCTTCGATTCCAGATGGGCTCGAAAAGCGAATTGGCAAAGCGCAGCATCAATACATTCTGGACCGTTTCTTTTGCCAGGTAGTGATCGATTCTGAATATCTGGTGCTCTTGAAAATATCTATGCAGACTTTGATCGAGTTCCACAGCCGTCTGTAAATTGGTGCCGAATGGCTTTTCCACAACGATTCGAGACCAGCCGTTACCGTCGACCTGCTCTGGGCTCAAGCCGGACCGACCGATCATCTCCGCCACAGTCATGTATAGAACAGGCGGTAGGGCAATATAGAAAATTCGGTTTCCCCGGGTGTGATTTTGATGGTCGATTTCTCTCAAAGATTTGGCCAGTCGGCCGTAAGATCCAAGGTCTTGGTAATCGATAGTTCGATAATGCAGGGCCGCTGCAAAGGAAGGCCATCCGTCTGGTTTAAACATGCCGGCTGACTGCAGGGCCGCTTTCATCTTTTCGCGAAAATCAGAACTGTCGAGATCTGTGCGTCCGCAACCCACAATCTGAAACGGTTCCGGCAGGCCCTCGCTGAGATAAAGATTGAACAGAGCCGGTATCAATTTGCGGGCGGTTAAATCCCCGGTTGCTCCGACAATAACGATGGTGCACGGATCAATGGGCTCTGTGGCCACACATTCGTCCGGCGCGATTCCCAGATCCGGTGTGGTGACCGAGGCTGTCGCTTTTAATTCAGTATTTTGGTTGGAGCCAGTTGTTGCCATAATATGAACCTCATCCGTATAATCCTAAAATTACAAATCACAAATTACAAATCACAAATAATATCCAATGACCAAAAATACAAATTCAAAACAAAGAAATGATATTCAATCAACAAATTGTCTGGTTTCGATCATTGGAATTTTGAATTTTTTATTTGTTTGGCCCAATTTTAAGATCAGGTGGTGCTTGAGTATTGGTATTTAGTCATGGATTTCCCAACATGCTTATTGAAAATACCAGAGGCCATATCCCCAGATTTTATTCACTGCATGTTTCCTCTGCGCAGGCTCTGCCCTTCAGATGAAAGAAAAACTTCAACCCTTTTTGCACCTTTTCGGAGAATATCTTCGGTGAGAAATAGGTGCCGGCTACTTTTTTGTTGATTTCCCCGATGGTCGGGTAGGGATGTATGGCCGCAGCCAGGGTGGAGAGCTTTACTTTTCCGTTTAGTACGGCTACCCATTCACTGATCAAATCACCGGCATGGGGGCCCAATATCTGGACACCGATCGGCTTTTCTTTCTCATCCAGGAGCATTTTAATTTTTCCGATGGTTTCTCCTTCGGCCAGACTTCGATCATTGTCTTTAAATTCTTCTGTCCAGACATTATATTTGATTCCGGCTGCCGCGGCACTTTTTTCATTCATGCCGATGCTGCCAAGGGACGGATCGGTGTAGGTGCACCAGGGTAAAAATGTATAGTCGACCTTGCGCGGGAGCCGGAATATGGCATTGCTTATGACAGGAGCCGGAATATGGCATTGCTTATGACAATACCGCCTTCATATCCGGCGGCATGGGTAAACTGAAAGCCGCCATTGATATCCCCGGCGGCATAAATGTGGTTGAGGTTGGTTCGCAGACGATTATCAACCTTTATGCCCCGGGGCGTGTATTCTACCCCTATTTTATCAAGCCCGAGATCATTGATGTTGGCGCCTCTTCCCAGAGCCACCAGAACGGTTTCGGCTTTCAGGCTGATGGTGCTGCCTTCCCTGGTTTTAATCTTGACCTCTTTTTCACGGCCCAGATCCCTGACTTCTTCGATTGAGGAATTGAGATAAAATTTCACGCCCTCAGCACTGAGAACCTCTTTAACTGCGTCGGCCATATCAGGATCTTCTTTTGCCAGAATCTGAGGCGCCATGTCCACGACCGAAACCCTGGTGCCCAGCCGACAGAAAGCCTGTGACATCTCTGCACCAATGGGACCGCCCCCCAGCACGATCATGGATTTCGGCAGGTGGTCCAGGTAAAAAATTTCTTTGTTGGTAATATATGGGGTTTTATCAAGCCCCTTGATCG
>JAFDDW010000019.1 GCA_019310665.1 Deltaproteobacteria bacterium | reverse complement strand
CAGGTTGAGCCTGTTGGCCCGTTAGTCCGTTTGCCGGTTAAATGTAAAACCGCAAGAAATCATTATTTACACTATTTGACCCGAAACGCGCAACACGCAACTCGAAGCGCTGTTTTTTTTATTGCCACTTTGTGAATCCTGTTTTACGTTACAACAAAACCTAGTATTTTGAAAGGAGGCCGTTTCATGGAAAAAACAATTGCAGATGTCATTGATCTTGCGATTCAGAGGGAAGAAGAGGCTTACAACTTCTACATGGATATCCACGGTAAGGTCCAGGATGCCGGTGTCAAGGATGCGGTCGAATTTATCGCCGGCGAAGAAAAGAAGCACAAAGCGTTTCTCGTCGGCTACCGCCAAGGAAATTACGGTTCGGATGCCTTAAGGATGGCTGATGTTGTTGATTACAAGGTCGCCGAATACCTGGAAGAGCCTGAAATCAGCAAGGAATCCAGCAGTGAGGACATTTATCTGATCGCCGCTCACCGGGAAAGCAGGGCCTATCAGTTTTATTCCGAACTTGCCAATATGCACGCCGACAGCGAATTAAAAACGATGTTATCAAAGATGGCCAACGAGGAGCTGAAGCACAAGGAGAAGATGGAATATTTATACGCCAACACGGCCTTTCCCCAGACATCGGGAGGATAGCGTTGATAGCTTTTTACTAAAGTCGGTGCTGATTGACCACATGGATGGTTTTTAAGAGTTTTCCAGGTGGTTTCTTAAAATAACAAATCCCAAATCCCAAATATCAAACAAATCCCAATGTCCGAAATTCAAAATCCCAATATGCTGGTGTTTGGGTCATTGGAGTTTGGTGCTTGGAATTTGGGATTTTTCGTTTGGACCGGTGCGTGGAAAGACGACTGAGGAGATAATCGGCCCACGTAACCCGCAACCCGTAACCCGTAACCCGTAACCCGCAACTCGTAACACGTAACTCGCAACCCGCAACCCGTAACACGCAACACGTAACCCGCAACGGTTTTCATTCCGGTTCTACCGGAATCGTTGTGACGGGAACCGGTGAATTTTTCATAACTTTTTCGGTGACACTGCCAAACCGGTAATTGCCTTTCTGGCCATGGCTGGCCATTACCACCAGATCCACCCCTTCGTTGTCGATCAACTTTAAAATTTCCTGGGCAGGATCGCCAACAGCGATATGCTTGATGTACAACGGGCAACTATCCAAATATTTTTCACAGACCTGGTCCAGACGTTTTTTAGCGGATTTGCCGGCCCATTCCATCAGCTTGTCGACGCGGGGCCTGTCAAAATCACCGTACCAGGATTCATGATGGGCCATGTCTTCAATTACATAGAGCACGTGGATTTCTGCTCCATATTTTTGGGTTAAATCGGTTACATACGGCAGCGCTTTTTCCGCAGTGCTTGAGAAATCGGTGGGCCACAGTACTTTCTTTACTTCCATGTTAGAGCCTCCTTCCTCGCTTGGCATAAATATCTTACATACTATAACTACTTAAAAGGGGATGTAAAGACAGCCCGTTGATCCTCGATGCTGGATACTGGATGCTCGATACTTGATGCTCGATACTTGATGCTGGTCACTGGAACCTGGTTGCTGGAGGCTGGTCACTGGTTACTGGTACCTTGTCACTGGCCTAATAATGATTCTCGATAGTCCCTCTAAAAAAATCCCGCGGGACAGTAAGTGCCGCGGGATTTATTGGTCTTTCATTTATCGAGACGGCAGTTACTTTTTGTCGTCTTCCTTCACCTCTTCAAAATCCGCGTCGACAACATCTTCCTCGGGGGCTGCCCCGCCGGCCTGGTCGGCAGACTCACCACCGGCATCCGCCTGTTGCTCACTACTGGCTGAAGCCTGCTGGTACATGGCCTCTGCCAGCTTGTGGGAGATCTGGGTCAACTCTTCGCTGAGGCGCTTAATTTCTTCCGTATTCTCGCCTTCCATGGCCTTCTTCAATGCGGCTGATGCTTCGTCGACTTTGCTTTTAGTTTCGCTGTCGACTTTGTCTCCTAATTCTTTGATGGATTTTTCGGTTGAGTAAATCAGGGCATCAGCTGAATTGCGTGCTTCGACCAGTTCTTTTTTCTTTTTGTCTTCTTCCGCATTCATTTCGGCATCTTTTACCAGGTTGTCGATTTCTTCCGGAGACAAACCGGACGATGCGGTAATCTGAATGGATTGCTCTTTGCCGGTGGCCTGATCTTTGGCCGAAACGTTTACGATCCCGTTGGCATCGATGTCGAAGGTCACCTCAATCTGAGGAATTCCCCGGGGAGCAGGCGGAATGCCGACCAGTTCGAATCGTCCCAGGGTTTTATTGTTGGGGGCCATTTCACGTTCACCCTGCAATACATGAATGGATACTGCCGGTTGGCTGTCTGCCGCGGTTGAAAACGTCTGGCTCTTTTTTGTTGGTATGGTGGTGTTTTTATCAATCAGCCGGGTCATTACACCGCCAAGGGTCTCGATTCCCAATGACAGCGGCGTGACATCGAGCAAAAGAACATCTTTGACATCACCTTTCAACACCCCACCCTGAATAGCTGCCCCGAGCGCAACCACTTCATCCGGGTTGACACCCTTGTGGGGATCTTTGCCGAATATGCGTTTAACCCGCTCTTGAACCGCCGGCATGCGAGTCATGCCGCCGACCAGAATTACCTCATCAATTTCTTTAGAAGATAAACCGGAGTCTTTCAGGGCAGTGGTACAGGGATTATTCAGCTTGTCCAATAAATCGGCAACCAGAGCCTCAAGTTTGGCGCGGGTGATTTTTATGTTAAGATGCTTGGGGCCGCTGGCATCAGCGGTAATGAAGGGAAGGTTGACATCAGTTTCCATTGAAGCGGAAAGTTCCATTTTGGCTTTTTCAGCGGCCTCTTTCAGTCTCTGCAGAGCCATTTTGTCTTTTCTAAGATCAAGGCCCTGGTCTTTATGGAACTCGTCGGCCAAATAGTCAATCAGCCGCAGGTCGAAGTCCTCGCCACCCAGATGGGTATCGCCATTGGTCGCCTTAACTTCGAATACACCTTCACCAATCTCAAGAATAGATACGTCAAAGGTACCGCCCCCAAGATCGAAAACGGCGATTTTCTCTTCCTTCTTCTTATCCAGTCCGTAAGCCAGAGATGCAGCCGTCGGTTCATTGATGATCCGTAGGACATTCAGCCCTGCAATTCTACCGGCATCCTTGGTCGCCTGGCGCTGGCTGTCGTCAAAATAAGCCGGTACAGTAATGACGGCATCGGTTATCGTTTCACCAAGATATTCTTCGGCGGTTTTTTTGATATTTGCCAGGATATATGAGGATATTTCAGCCGAACTGTGTTGTTTGCCCTTCAGATTAATCCGTATGTCGCCGTTGCTGGCCTGTTCGATTTTAAAGGGAAGAACCTTGATATCATCCTGCACTTGTTTAGATGCGAATTTGCGCCCAATCAGCCGTTTAACACCGAATACCGTATTTTCGGGATTAGTGATCGCCTGCCGTTTGGCGATTTGGCCTACCAATCTCTCACCACTTTCGTTGATGGCAACTATCGAGGGGGTTGTGCGACCACCCTCCTGATTCGTGATTACCGTGGCGTCGCCGCCTTCCATTACGGCCACACAAGAATTTGTGGTCCCGAGATCGATTCCAATTACCTTTGACATGTTTTATCCCTCCTTAGCCTCATTACAACAAATTTTAATCCTTATTTTATGATCGTCAGAATTTTTATTTTTTTGTCTTATCCTTTTCCCCCGTGGGCCTGGCAACCACCACCATCGAGGGGCGCAGCAACCTGTCATGAATCAGGTAGCCTTTTTGCAGCTCATTGATAACCGTATTGTCGGCAAACTCATCGGTCTCTTCCTGCATGACTGCTTCGTGAAAGGTCGGATCAAAGGTTTGCCCCATGGCGTCAATGGGTCGAACTTCAAATTTTTCGAAAACCTTCAATATTTCTTTATGGGTCATGTCCAGTCCCTGCAGCAGACCTTTGTCTATGGTTTTGTCGCCACTGGTTGAATTCATGGCCAATTCCAAATTGTCCACCACCGACAGCATCTCTTTTATCAAGGACTGGTTGGCAAACTTTCTCAATTCCTCCAAATCACGGGAGGTGCGCTTTTTGTAGTTTTCGAATTCGGCCGATACCCTTAGCAAGCGCTCATAATTTTCTTTGGCTTCCTGCTCTTTGGATTCAAGTTTGGCTTCCAAATCCTCTATCAGATCGTCCCCTTCCACCTGATCCGTTTTTGCCGGCTCGCCGTGAGGGCTTTCCATTTTTGATTCTGCTGCGGTTTCCTCAGCGTCAGCATCTTTTTTCTGGTCTCCGTCCGATTCGGAATTAATTTTAATATTTTTTTTCCCTGACATACGTTTATGCGTTCTCCTGCTAATTTGAGGTATGCAATTATTGATCTGAAAAATAAGACCAGTTGAAACGTTGTCAAGGTTGTAATAGCAAGGTTTTATAGGAAAAATACATGCTCACCGCCCCTCAGTTGATTTTGACGGTTTATCTTCTGAATTTCAATTGGCGGGATTTAACGATTGGGGATTGTCCCGATTGGGGATTTCGGATTTATTAGGAGTTTTCTCGGATTTATATGTAATAGGAAATAGGGCTAGGTTTCAGGTGTCAGGAAAAACGTGCGGGGCGCAAGGTATAAGGCGCAGGGCTCAAGGATTAAAATATAGAATTCATTGATCTATCAATATAAAATCAGCTATCATCCCTATTTAAAATCCGATATCCGCAATCCCAAATCCCAAATCGAAACAATCCCAAATCTCAAATCGAAGAGTGGTTGCGCACCCGCCGTCGAATCTTTTTTGGAAATCTCATGCCATCATACAGATTGAGATCAATCCACGACACAGACCGCATCACTTATCGCTGCTTCCTTCCGGATCTGACGAGGTTCATGACCGTCTGTTGCGTGGCGTCCAATCAAAATGGCTTGAGGGTCCCAAGTGTAAGACCCTTGGGCGGGAATTCAGCCCCGCATAAGCGGATTTCGGGAAAAGGGCACCGCTAGCTCCCCGCCTAGCACAACCAAGGATTAAGATACGCCAAAAAACCATTTTTGCAAGAAAAAATGTAAAAGATTATGGTTCAGGGTTCAGAGGTTTCTGGTTCGAGGTTCAGCGCCGCCGCTGGCCTGAAAAGCGGCGAGTTTGATCGAAAAAGAAACTGGAGTTTCATACGAGAGGCCACGGTCAATGGTTGCATATACTTTTTGCCTAAAATATTATATATACAGTTTACGAATACCATGTGCCTCTCTGGTTGAGTTTGGCCTTTTTTAGATTCTTGATAGTTATTTCTTTGCATTTTCCGGCTTGTCCGGGTGAGGTTTTAGTAAATTTTATGGTTTCCCCCAAAAACAGATCTAATAATAAAATTGAAAAAAAGCTTCTTCGCACCGTACGAAACACCATTGCCAGGTTCGGGATGTTTGTACCGGGGGATGCTGTACTAATAGCTGTCTCCGGAGGGCCGGATTCCGTTACCCTGGCCCATGTGCTGCACACCCTGGCGGGTGAATATTCTCTTCGACTGGCGATTGCCCATCTGAACCACTGCCTGCGAAATCAGGAATCCGACCGGGATGCTGAATTTGTGACCACTTTTGCCAGGCGGCTTGATCTGCCGTTTTACCTTGAAAGAAAAGATGTGCGCTCATTTCAACGGCAATATCACCTCTCGCCTGAAGAAGCCGCGCGACAGGTCCGTTATGCATTTTATGAGGCAGTTGCCTCCCAAGACGGATTTAACAAAATTGCTTTGGGGCATCACTGTGATGACAATGCCGAACTGGTGCTTATGAATTTACTGCGCGGGAGCGGACCGCTGGGCCTATCCGGAATAGCTCCGGTAAGGAACGATAAAATCGTGCGCCCCCTAATCCATCTCAAGCGATCCGAGATATTGGATTATGCTTCAGAAAAAAAAATAGCCTATGTTACCGACACATCCAACACCGATCCCGCCTTCCGGCGGAACAAAATACGTCACCATTTAATTCCCGAGCTAAAAAAATCTTACAATCCCGCAATCGTCGACACTCTCAACCGACTGGGGGCGATTCTGCGGGCTGAAGATAATTGGTTTGAGGAGGCCCTCGGGCCGGTATTTAAAAATTGCGTGTTGAACAGGACATCCGATACCATCAGTTTATCCGCACCCGAGTTCAATAATCTGACCCGGGCGGCCAAAAGGCGGATTATCAGAAAGGCGATTTTCAGCGTGAAGCAGGATTTGCGGCGCATCACCCTTTTTCATGTAGACGCAGTACTTGAATTGGCTAAAAAAGATCCGGCCTCCGGAAGTCTGAATCTGCCGGGTGGCATTCGGGTGGTAAAAAAGTCCCAGGCACTAATCTTTAAAAAGGATTATAGAAGATCGCAACCGGTTAGGGTCGACTACCAATATACGATAACCGGTGAGGGGATCACCCCCATAAAAGAGGTCCCCGCGGTTTTAAAGCTTGTAGAAATTGAAATCGATGATGTGCCGGATTTTAAAGCAGCCGGAAAAAATCGGGCTTTTTTTGACCGGGATTGTTTGCAATTTCCCCTGGTTGTCCGCAATTTTCGAGCGGGGGATCGGTTTTCGCCCCTGGGCCTGAAAGGCACCCAAAAAGTTAAGAAATATTTCATCAACCATAAAGTTCCGGCCTCCCAGCGCCGAAAATGTCCTCTCCTCTTGAGCAGGGACAAAATCATCTGGATTACCGGTCATCGGATCGATAATCATGTGAAAATAGGACCGCAGACCAGGCGTGTTCTAATGGCCGAACTTTTGCTTGCTTAATGAACGATAATGATTAAATTTGCATATAAAGTCGGTAGCAGACAGTTTTGAGCACCGGTAACTCCATTCATAAACCACCGGCTCTGCCGGTGAGAATTGAAAAGGTTTTACCGTTACCGGGGGATCACGGATCATTGATCTAAACCTGAACGATGCCGGCGGCTTATGAATGGAGTTAAACTTGATATTTCAATTAAGATACGGGATACTATTGTAAAAGATTGAATAATGTCGATTGAAGATTGACTAATTAAGGAATATGTCAAATTAAAAAAAGATGGAGCGTAGCGACCTCCACCATTATTCATTCGTCAATATTCAATATTCATTCTAAACTGGGAGGTAAACACATTTGAATCCGTTTTATAAAAATATGGCTTTATGGCTGGTCATCACTTTGATGATGGTCATGCTTTACAATCTTTTCAGTCAGCAGCACATAGCGGAAACCAGTATCAGCTATACCGAGTTTCTGGACATGGTCGAAAGCGAGCGTGTGGCCGAGGTGGTGATCCAGGGTCCGGAGCTGTTTATCACGGATATCAATCGCAACCGTTTCAAGATATATTCTCCCCAGGACAGCGACCTCATCAATACGCTGCGGAAAAAAAATGTTACCATCAGCGCCAAACCTCCGGCGGAGAATCCATGGTATATGTCCGTGCTGGTTTCGTGGTTTCCGATGCTGATTCTGATCGGCGTCTGGATTTTCTTCATGCGCCAGATGCAGTCCGGCGGCGGTAAGGCGCTTTCTTTCGGCAAAAGCCGGGCACGCCTGGCGTCCGATAAATCCGAAAAAGTGACCTTCGATGATGTGGCCGGCATCGATGAGGCCAAAGAAGAGCTGGGAGAAATTGTCGATTTTTTAAGAGATCCTAAAAAGTTCACCCGCCTGGGCGGACGAATCCCCAAAGGGGTTCTTTTGATGGGACCTCCGGGCACCGGGAAAACGCTTTTGGGACGCGCGATTGCCGGTGAAGCCGCCGTGCCTTTTTTCAGCATCAGCGGCTCCGATTTTGTAGAAATGTTTGTGGGTGTCGGAGCGTCGCGGGTGCGGGATCTATTTGTCCAGGGCAAGAAAAATGCCCCCTGCATTATATTCATCGATGAAATCGATGCCGTCGGCAGGCATCGGGGTGCCGGCCTGGGCGGCGGACACGACGAACGCGAGCAGACCTTGAACCAGCTTCTGGTTGAAATGGACGGGTTCGAATCCAACGAGGGTGTTATTTTGATATCCGCGACCAACCGGCCCGATGTGCTCGACCCGGCCCTGCTGCGTCCCGGGCGGTTTGACCGGCAGGTGGTGGTTTCCATGCCGGATATCAAAGGGCGTGAAATGATCCTCAAGGTTCACATGAAAAAAACACCGGTTGGCTCCGATGTTAATTCGCTGATTCTGGCCAAAGGTACGCCCGGCTTTTCCGGTGCCGATCTTGAAAATCTCGTTAATGAGGCCGCCTTGCTGGCTGCCAAACGGGACAAAGAAAAAGTTGAGATGGAAGATTTTGAAGATTCAAAAGACAAAATCTGTATGGGGCTGGAGCGAAAATCGAAAGTCATCAAGGAAGAAGACCGTAAAGTGACGGCTTATCATGAAGGCGGGCATGCGCTGGTCGCCCGGTTCTTACCCGAAACCGATGCGGTGAACAAGATAACCATCGTGCCCCGGGGGCACGCTGCCGGTGTGACCTGGTTTTTACCCGAAGAGCGCGATTTCAAATTCAAGGACCAGCTCGAAAGCGAACTGTCGGTTGCCTTCGGCGGGCGTGCGGCCGAAGAAATTATATTCAACCGGATCAGCACCGGGGCCGCCAATGATATCAAGCAGGCCACCAACCTGGCCCAGACAATGGTACGGAACTGGGGCATGAGCGACAAGCTGGGTCCGCTGTCCTATGCCAAGGGCGAAGAGCAGATTTTTCTGGGTCGGGAAATTGCCCAGCACCGGGACTACTCTGAAGCGACGGCCAAATTGATCGACGAAGAAATTAACAAACTGATCAAAGATGCCTATCAACGCGCAGAGGCTGTGCTCAAAGAAAATATAGATATTCTGCACAAACTTGCGGAATTGCTGCTGGAACGAGAAACTGTTCAGGGTAAAGAGCTGGATGAGTTGATCACAGAATTAAGGCCCGGAATCAAGCTTCCCTCAAAAAGCCTTGAGGATCTTGAGCCGGAGGCCCAGGCAGCTTCCGAACCAACGTAATTACTCCACCCTGGAAAATAGCCATAACAGGGTTGGGTAGCATAAATTTATTTTTTGAAAATTGAAGAAAATATTTAGAAGTTGATCCGGGCGGATTAATTAATTAATCCGCCGGACCTTCGATCTAACAACTTTCTTCAGTTTTCAAAGAACAATTTGCAACCCAAAATGTGCTATTTTTCAGGGCGGAGTAATTGGATCATGCCGCGCAAAACATATCACCTTTCATGGTCAGGCTATAATCTGGAGCTCGGACGGCAAACCTGTATTATGGGGGTCGTAAATGTAACCCCCGACTCATTTTCGGACGGCGGAAAATTTTACAATACCGATGGTGCCATCGCCCAGGGTGAAAAACTGGCAGCCCAGGGGGCCGATATCATTGATATCGGCGGCGAATCGACCCGGCCGTTTTCTGACCCTGTCTCAGTTGAAGAAGAAATTCGCCGGGTTGTACCGGTGATCGATAAGCTTGCTCGCCGGGTGTCGGTCCCGATTTCCATCGATACCACCAAAGCAGATGTTGCCCGGCGGGCGCTTGAAGTCGGCGCTGCCATCATCAATGATGTGACCGCCTTGCGCTTTGCCCCCGGTCTGGCCGCCCTGGCCGTTGAATTTGACACCCCGCTGATTCTCATGCATATGCTGGGAGAGCCCAAATCCATGCAGGTAGCCCCCAGTTATGCCAATCTGATCGAAGACATCCGCAGTTTTCTGGCAGATGCCGTTGAACGGGCAGAGGACCTGGGCGTTCCCCGCTCAAAAATTTTCGTGGATCCCGGAATCGGATTCGGCAAAACGGTGGCACATAATCTATTGCTGATCAAACATGTTCAAGCCTTTGCATCCCTGGATACGCCGATTCTCATCGGAGCCTCTCGCAAAGCTTTTATCCGCAAAATCCTCAAGCAAGCGCATGAAGAAGACATCCGGCCGGATCTGCCTATCGTGGAGACCGGCAGCCAGGCCGCCGTATCGGCCGCTGTCTTAAACGGTGCTCACATCGTGCGGGTTCACGATGTCGCCAATACCCTTGCCACAGTCAAAATTCTGGATACCATGATGCAGGCCCAGGAAAACTAATCTGCCACTCCCCCCGCCCCCGAAGGGGTCAAGTCTGCTCTTAGCTCTTAGTTAGGATTAAATTTGAATTTTCAGTCCGTTTTCGTAGTCTTTGCTTTGCAGCTATTATTGTCTTTCTTCTCTTCCTAACGCAACTAAACATCAAGGGGAAGGTTGAATTAAGAGTCAAGAGCAGACTTGACCCCTTTGGCTCGTTGTTTTGGTTGCAAAATAGTTTAGATTTTCTTATTAATTATGCAATTGGGGAATTCAAGCACCATGGCATGGCGTAACTATTTTGGGCAATGAACTTTTTAAAATAGAGGAGCTAACCGATGACAAAAATGGATAAAAAAGCTGATCTGGCCGGTCCGGGAGTGAGCACCTATGAAGAAGTGGCGAAAATTTTACCTGCTGATTACAAATCACTACAGCAGCCTATGGAGCGTATGCAAGCCGTGTTTGAAATCAAGCGTTATATTGAAGACAACCTCTGCCGGGAACTCAATCTCCAAATGGTCCAGGTACCGCTGATTGTGGACAGCGACAGCGGAGTCAATGATTTCCTTGACCGTGACGGTTCACGGACGCCAATTGAATTTCCATGCGGATTGGGATTGGAAAAACCCATTTCAGCCCAAGTTGTGCAGGCCGCCACGAAATGGAAACGCATGGCTTTAAAACAGTTTGAATGCAAGGTCGGTGAAGGCATATGCACAGATATGAAAGCCGTGCGAAAGGATTATTTCCTCGATCACGACCATTCCGCTTATGTGGACCAGTGGGATTGGGAGCGGGTAATTACTTCAGAAGACCGCAATTTGGATTTTTTGAAGGATATCGTCACCCGGATTTGGAAAGTAATCTATGGCGCGGGCCAGCACGTCCGGGAACTTTTCCCGGCCCTGCAAACCGACACGTATCCCGATTTTCCCGAGGAGTTACAATTTTTCCATGCCGAGGAAATCCTTGATCGCTATCCGGATCTGCCGCGCAAACAACGTGAAACCACCATGCTGCAGGAGGTCGCACCGGCCCTTTTTATCATCGGGATAGGCTGGGTGCTCAAAGACGGCTATCCCCATGAGATGCGTGCGGCTGACTACGATGACTGGGGAACTGAAACCATCACCAAAAACGGAGAAACCCTGCACGGATTAAACGGCGATATATTAGTCTGGAATCCGGTAACCCAGCGCCGCCATGAACTCACTTCTATGGGCATCCGCGTAACCAAGGACTCATTGAAACTTCAGCTAAAAATAGCGGGGCAAGAGGATTTTCTCAACCTGCCCTACCATCAGGCGATTCTCAATGACCAGATCCCCTTATCCATCGGTGGGGGTATTGGCCAATCCAGAACTTATATGTATTTGCTGCGCACCGCCCACATCGGTGAAGTGAGTGTCACTGTCTGGCCGAAGCAGCTTAAAGAGATCTGTGGTCCCAAAAACATTCATGTTCTTGAGTAAAACAGACTCACCACCCGCTGCGAATCTGGATAGGGGGTTAACGACGACCGGTTTCTTTGTAGGCTTCTTTGTATATGCGGTAAAACAACTCGGTATCGGTAATTGCGCGGCCTAAAATTTTGCCGATGTCTTCGATGTTTTTAATGTTGATGATTAAATTGACGCTGGCGTGAAAGGCCATCATGTTGTCCATGGTGCGGTATCTGCTGCTGACCATGGCCACAAAAATATTGCGGCGAATTGACATTTGCAGACGTTCCAGATAGATCAAAACCCCATTGGCGTCCGGGTTTTTGGTGTCAAAACTTTCATCTACGACGATAAGATCGTAGATATGATACCGCATACGCTTGAGGGCATCCCGCGCACTTTCCGCGATGGTAATCTGGTAATCGATCAAACTAAGGCCCGCTTGGATGGTTTTTCGGGCAATGGGATTCTCCTCGCACAGAAGGGCGGTTAAACCTTCTTCTTCCATAAAATCAAAAGGCTTATCAGATGCATTATAGTTAGAGGCGTTTTTTGATTCTGCTGTGGCGACTGCACCTCGATCAGGTTTTTTAGCCGGATCCAGGGAAATTCGGGTTTTGCATTTGGGACACGACAAGGTCGTCACCCGACCGGCTGGAATTTTTTCATCGGGGATCCGAAATTTACTTGAACAACTGCTGCAAATGATGTCCATGATGTACCCTAATAGTTCTTTTTTTACTTTTAGTGAGAATCTGTCGCGGGCGGATTAAAACATAATTCCAGTTTTAAAGTGCTTTGGTATAAGTGCGATCGATTTCCAGTTTTTCAATATCGGTGGTGGTCTCTCCGCGAGAGCTTTTTATGGAGTCTATACCGCGGCCCACGATTCCTCTCTGGGATGCATAGGCCATGGCCGTTTCCTGAGTGACGAGGCCTTCCTCGTACAACCCGACAAGATGCTGGTCAAAGGTCACCATCCCGAATGCGCCGCTGGCCTGCATGATGTCATAAAAAGTTTTCCCCTCGCTTTCTCCATGCAGAATTGTGTCCTGGACTCTCAGATTGGTGGCCAGTATTTCAAAGGTGGCGACCCGGCCGCCGCCGACCCTGGGCAGCAGTCGCTGACATACAATCCAGCGAACCGCGTCGGCCAGCCGGATGCGAATCTGGCGCTCGTCTTCGTTGGCGAACATACCGATGATACGGTTGATCGTGGAGCCGACATCAACGGTATGTAGCGTGGTCAATACGAGATGGCCGGTCTCGGCGGCACTGAGTCCGATTTCCACCGTCTCGCGGTCGCGCATTTCGCCGACCAGAATGACCTTGGGTGCCTGGCGCAGAGCGGCACGCAGACCGTTGGCATAGGAATCGAAATCGAGTCCCAGTTCGCGCTGGTTAAAAGTGGATTTTTTATGGGGATGCTGATATTCGACCGGATCTTCAAGG
>JAFDDW010000018.1 GCA_019310665.1 Deltaproteobacteria bacterium | reverse complement strand
CCATGGGTTCGGTGGACACCCAAATGCTGAAAGAATTTCAGTACGGCTTGCAAAGCGGTCTCGGCATTCTGGGTGCCGGTTCAAAGGTATCCATTGCTGTAAGGGATACCCAGCAGAACCCCAATGGAGCGCAGTTATTGATTCAGGCCGCGGTTGAGACCGAACCTGAAGACCAAAAGGTTCCAACAGACACCATTGATGAAGCGCTCAAAGTGCTTACTGAGGAACCTGGGATTAATGTCAGATATTCGAATCAAAGCGCCCAAATTACCTTTGAAGATTTTTTGCTTTTTGACTTTGGCAAAGCTGATATCAATCCAAGCGGCCTGGCTTTTTTGAATAAGATGGCGACCTTGATTCAGAAAATTCCTTATCCGGTTCGCGTTGAACTGGGAATTATCGATAGCCAGAGCCGTCAGTGTGGTTAAATATTTTGCCGCTGAGGGCAAAATTAGTCCCCAGCGGCTTTCCGCTGTTGGTTACGGCGAAACCAGGCCGCTGGTACCCAATAATTCGCCGGCAAATAGCAGCAAAAACCGGCGGGTGGAAATTGTCTTAGCAACGGAGGGTGAGAGGTAAAATGTCAAATAAAATTCTCGTATTACTCATTGGTGTCATGATGATGTTGATTCTTGGCTTGGGCGGCGGACTGTTTATGATGTGGAATCAATTGTCTGCCTTGAATGCTCAAAGTGTTGCCGATGCCGGCGGGCAACCCGATGAAGTAGTTTCTTTAGAGCAGTCCCTGGGTCCCATATTCTCGCTGGATACCTTTATTGTGAATCTGGCCGATAAGGGTGGCACTCGGTATCTCAGGGTTACCATGGACCTGGAGTTGGGCAACTCCGATCTGGAAGATGAGCTCTACAAAAGACTGCCCCAGGTAAGGGACAGCCTTTTGATGATCCTGCCTAGCAAACGCTTTGAGGATATCAGCACGGTGCAGGGCAAAACAGCGCTGAGAGATGAGATGCTGGAAGCACTCAACGGTTATTTGGGCCAGGGAAAGATAACCAACATCTATTATAAAGAGTTTGTGGTTCAATAGAGGCCGCGGATATGCCCGATCAGATTTTAACTAAAGAAGAAATCGACGCCTTGCTATCAGCGATGGATAGCGGGGAAGTCGATCTTGAGGATGAAGCCAAATCAGAATCGGAAGTTGTGGATTATAATCTAACTTCCCAGAACGTAATGTTGAGAGATCAATTTTATGCTCTGGAAGAAGTATATGACAAATTCGCTACTAGGTTCGAGGCTTCGCTATCGGCCCTGCTTCAGCGTTCCATGGAAGTGGAATTTATTTTCACCGAAATGGTGAAATATCAGGAATGCATCAGCGCTTTTTCCTCCCCCACAAGCTTTACCCTTTTTACGATGGAACCACTCATCGGTTCGGCCATGCTGGCCATCGAACCGCGGCTTGTATATTCATTGATTGATTGCATGTTTGGCGGAGACGGCCGACCCACTGAACGCATGAGAGAATTTACCCTCATCGAGCAACGTATGATTCGAAAATTTGCGCTGGAAGTATTAACTAACTTTCAACAGGCCTGGGAAACGATCGACCCCATAAACATTGTTATAAAAAGAGCCGAAAATAAACCGGACTTTGTTCATTTAGCCTCACCGAATGAATTGATGGTGGTGATTGTGTTTGCAGTTAAAGGGTCTGGATTTTCCGGAAACCTGCACCTATGCATTCCATACCTGATGCTGGAGCCCATCAAGGAAAAACTTTCATCAAAATATCTGCACGGCAAAAACCAGGAGCATACCTGGATTGAACAAATTGAAATGCTATTGCAGGATACGCCGGTGACGATCATTGCGGAGCTCGGTATAACGACGCGCAGTATAAATGATTTGCTGGATCTGCAGGTTGACGATGTCTTGCAGCTGAACACCGGCCCCGAGGATTTAATTACCCTTACGGTTGATCATGTTCCGAAGTACCTTGGTTTTCCAGGCATTATTAAAGGAAACCGTGCCGTAGAAATCGCAACACTGCTTCAGAAGAATGGAGGCGAAAATTAGTTATGGCCGCACCCCATGAAACCAATGATCAGCCGGAATCCCGACCGGCTGACTTAAAGGAAACTGTTGAAACACCGTCTGTAGATTCAGCCGGAAAACCAGAGAATTCAACGGCCGGCGGCGAGTCACCTGCCGCTGAAGGGCCTGTCAACATGGAATTTTTGCTGGATATTCCGCTGGAAATAACCGTTGAATTGGGACGGACGAAAATGCTGATCAACGATATGCTCAAACTCGGCCAGGGATCTGTCATCGAGCTGTCCAAACTTGCCGGAGAAAGCCTTGAGATTCTGGCCAATCAAAAACCGATCGCCAGAGGAGAAGTCGTGGTGGTAAACGAAAAATACGGTGTTCGTCTGACTGAAGTCATCAGCCCCATGGAGCGTGTCGAGGGGTTGCGATGAATATGGCTCCGGATGCGATATCAACCACCCTGCAAATGTTGACGGCCCTGGCCATCGTACTGGGCGGTTTGTTTGTTGTTTTCTATTTGGTGAAACGCTTTTTGAAGAGAGAAGTCAGCGCATCGGGAAATCCTTTGATCAGAGTAATTTCCAGTCAGTATATCGGAATTAAAAAACACATTGCCCTGGTGGAGGTGCCCGGAGCTGTTCTGGTATTAGGGGTCTCAAATGATACGATCGCGTTGCTGACCAAAATCGAGGATCCGGGCGTATTAGACGGCATCAAACAGGAAACATCCCGGATCACCCCCTCGTTTTCAGATCACCTGCAGCGGCTGACAACCCGGTTTAAGCCGGCTAAAAACAATAAGTGACACTGGTTTGGCAATTAACCTTAAATCTTCAATCTTCAATCTTCAATTCTCCGCCTCCGGCGGATCAGGATTAGGGGCTTAGTTTGTTTACCGATAACGTCCGAAAAATCTATCACCATTTAGTTGGCGCTCGTAATGGCCAGGGCTTTTATTGGCGGAAGGCCCGGGGTGCCGGCCGTCGGGTCGGTCTTTTCCCAATGATGACGCTGATTCTGTTTTGTTCGTTATTTATGATGCCGAATTGCAGCTGGGGGGCTGAACCCGTCATATCTACTCCGTTTTTCAGCGTAGGATTGGATAGTGCCGAACAGCCGGGCGCAACGACGGTTGGTCTGCAGATTTTCCTGCTCATGACAGTCCTTTCTTTGGCCCCTGCGATTCTGATAATGGTGACATCCTTCACCCGGATTGTGATTGTGCTTTCATTGCTGCGCCGTGCATTGGGCACGATGCAAATGCCGCCGAATCAGGTCATGATCGGTCTGGCATTGTTTCTGACTTTTTTTATCATGGCGCCGGTGTGGCACAAAATTGATCAAAGTGCCCTGCAACCTTATCTGGATAAAAAAATCGGCAATCAGCAGGCCTTGCAAAACGCTGCCGAACCATTAAAAGAATTCATGTTTAAACAGACCCGCAAAAAAGATCTGGCGCTGTTTGTAGATATTGCCAAACTCGAACGTCCGAAAAATATCACGGACATTCCAATCACCGTGCTGATTCCGTCTTTTATCATTAGTGAAGTCAAAACGGCATTTCAAATCGGTCTATTGCTGTATGTGCCATTTTTAATCATCGACATGGTGGTGGCCAGTGTCCTGCTTTCGATGGGAATGATGATGCTGCCGCCAATTATGGTCTCGCTGCCTTTCAAACTCATGCTCTTTGTGCTGGCAGATGGATGGTATTTGCTGGTGGGGAGTTTGGTGAAGGGGTTCGTCTAGTACCGAGGTGCGGGTTACGAGTTGCGTGTTGCGAGTTGTAACCCGTAACGCGCAACCCGTAACTCGCAACCCGTAACCCGTAACCCGCAACTCGCAACGTTCCTTATTAAACTTAAGATAGAAAGATTATGACTCCAGAATTTATAACCGGGTTCTTTTTTGATGCCATAAAGACGGCCATCAGTTTGGCAGCGCCGATGCTGTTGTCCGGTCTGGCGGTGGGTTTGCTGGTCAGCATTTTTCAGGCGGCGACCTCCATTAATGAAATGACCCTGACATTTATACCCAAAATGTTGGCCGTGGCCGTGGCATTGATTTTTTTCTTTCCCTGGATGATGCAGACCATGGTCGTATTTACTCAGAACCTGTTTGAAAATTTGAATTTTTATGTTCGCTAAATAAAAAGAATATGATCTCTTTAAACATTTCATTGCCGCACCTTCAATTGTTTTTTTTGATATTTATCAGAGTGGGTGCCATTTTAATGTCCATGCCCGTTTTTGACAGCAAGAGCATCCCTCTTTTCTTTAAGGTTGCCTTGGCGTTTGCAACCAGCATTATTTTGTTCCCGATGCTGAAGATAGATCCCATGCCGATGTCGACCCATGTTTTTACTCTGGGGATCAGTGTTGCGGGGGAGATTTTATTTGGGCTGGTCATTGGGTTTTCAGTCAAATTAATATTTGCCGGCGTGCAGCTGGCAGGGCAACTGGCTGGATATCAAATGGGGTTGGCCCTGGCCAATGTTATGGATCCGTCATCCAGCCAGCAGGTGCCTCTTTTGGCACAATTTAATAATTTGTTTGCCTTGCTGGTCTTTATATCCATCAATGCCCATTACTGGTTTATAAAGGCCCTGACAAAAAGCTTCGAAATGGTACCGCCTTTAAATGTTCATTTCGGCGGTTCGCTATTGGAACAGTTGGTCAGAATGTCCGGAAATATGTTCGTGATCGGCATCCAGGTAGGGGCACCGGTTATTGCCGCTCTTCTGATTACCAGTGTTGCCTTTGGGTTGATCGCTCGCACGGTGCCCCAAATGAACGTATTTATTGTTGCCATGCCGTTGAAGATCGGAGTGGGACTGCTCTTTCTCGGATTTGGCCTTCCGTATTTTTCAGCCTTTTTACAAAAAATATTCGGCGATTTAGGCCAGCATATTTTACTCATGATCAGAGCGATGTCATAAGCAAAGGACCCTATGCCCGAAAACAGCGGTCAAGAAAAAACTGAACCGGCAACTTCTAAAAGGCGACAGGAAGCCCGTAAAAAAGGGCAGGTTGCTCGAAGCACAGAGATTTCTTCTGCAATGGTTTTGATGGTTTCGATGGGTTTTTTTTATTTTGGCGGCGGTTGGTTGTTCTGGAATATGTCGGAGTTTATCAGAGGGATTTATCAGAATATCGATACCTTGCGGATTTATAATATGACCGATGCCAGCGCCTTTTCTGTGGATGTGATTTATAGATTGTTGTCGGTGCTGCTTCCTTTTCTTTTACCGCTTGCGGTTGCAGGGTTTGTTGCCAATGTTTTCCAGGTTGGATTTCAATTTAGCAAGGAGGCAATAGAGCCGAAATTATCCAAGCTCAATCCGATTTCAGGGATGAAGCGCTTTGTGTCTCTTAAATCATTGGTGGAACTGAGCAAATCGATTTTAAAAATACTATTTATCGGAAGCATTGCCTATTTAACTGTGAAAAGCGATATGAATGCCTTTCCGAACCTGATGCTTCAAGAAGTGGGACAGATTATAGTATTTATCGCCCGGGTTTCACTAAAAATTTGTTTTTTTGTCTGCCTGGGTTTGATTATTTTGTCTGCCCTGGATTTTCTTTACCAACGCTGGCAGCACGAAGAAGATTTGAAGATGACCAAGCAGGAAGTTAAGGATGAGCAAAAGCAAACCCATGGTGATCCCAAAGTCAAATCGAGAATTCGCAGCATGCAGCTGGAAATGGGCAGGCGCCGCATGATGGAAGCCGTGCCCGAAGCTGATGTGGTGATTACCAATCCGACTCATTTGGCCATCGCATTGAAATTTAATGCCCAGGAAATGATCGCACCCCTTGTGCTGGCCAAGGGCGCCGGACATGTGGCCCAAAGAATTAAAGAAATTTCCGCCCAAAATCAAATTTCGATGGTTGAAGACAAACCCCTGGCCCAGGCCCTTTTTAAAATGGTTGAGATCGGTGACTATATTCCGGCCGAACTGTATCGGGCGGTTGCCGAAGTTCTGGCATACGTCTACCGGCTTAAGGGAATGTACGCTAGGGAATGACGAATGATGATTGTCGAATGTCGAATTGCGGAAGGCGATCTTTTTAAAAACAACTAAAATAAAAATGACGGAGCGAAGCGATTGCCACCAATCGTCAATCGTCAATCGTCAATATTCAATTAATTAATATGGCCATAGCAGAACAAACGCAATATGCCGGGCAGCTGCCGGTAATTTCTAAAAACAGTGAGATTATCATCGCAGTGGCGGTGGTGTCGATTCTGGTATTCATGGTGATACCACTGCCACCGATGCTGCTGGATCTTCTGATATCATTTAATATCACCTTTGCGCTCATTATCCTGCTGGCTTCCATGTATACCCTGCGGCCCCTGGAGCTGTCGGCCTTTCCCTCTATATTGCTGCTGGTGACCTTGTTTCGGCTGTCCCTCAATGTGGCTTCCACCCGTATTATTTTAATTCATGGCAATGAAGGCCCCATGGCGGCCGGTAAAGTGATCCAGGCCTTCGGCAGTTTTGTCGTCGGCGGAAATTACCTGGTGGGGGTCATCATTTTTATCATTCTGGTGGTCATTAATTTCATGGTGATTACCAAGGGTGCGGGAAGAATTGCCGAGGTCGCCGCCCGATTCACCCTGGATGCCATGCCCGGCAAACAAATGAGCATCGATGCCGATCTTAACGCCGGGTTGATTAATGAACAGGAAGCCCGGTCTCGTCGGGAAGAGATCTCGCGGGAGGCTGAATATTATGGCGCCATGGACGGTGCCAATAAATTTGTTCGGGGAGACGCCATTGCCGGCATCATCATCACCCTGGCAAATATAATCGGGGGGTTGGCCATCGGGGTTTTTCAGAACAAAATGTCTTTTGCCAGTGCCGCCCAAACGTATACCTTGTTGACTATCGGCGACGGTTTGGTGACCCAGATTCCGGCCCTGATTGTTTCGACATCGGCGGGTATTATCGTCAGTCGGGCCGGTGCGAAGTCAAACCTGGGAACTGAAATTATTTCTCAGATTTTATATCAGCCCCGCGCAATCGGCATTACCGCGATCGTTCTATTCGGTTTTGGAATTGTTCCCGGACTTCCCCTGGTTCCATTCTGGCTATTAGGATTTATCGCCGGAGGCCTGACGTTGCTCATCCATAGAGCCACTCAGCAGCAAATCCATGCCGAACAGGAAATACGGGCGAGCGAGGAAAAAGCGGTACCCGTTGAGAATCTGGATTCCTTACCACTGCTTGACATTCTGGGCATTGAGGTCGGTTACGGTCTTATCCCCCTGGTGGATGCCGAGCAGAACGGCGAACTGCTGGAGCGTATCAAATCCATCCGGCGCCAGGTTGCTTACGAAATCGGTATCATCGTCCCGCCGGTTCATATTCAGGATAACATGCAGCTGAAACCTGGTGAATATTCCATATTGTTAAAGGGTAATGAAATTGCCCGCGGGGAGTTGATGACCAATTATTATCTGGCGATGAATCCGGGGACGGCTGAAGAAAAAATCGATGGCATTCCAACCCGTGAGCCCACTTATGGGCTTCCGGCGCTGTGGATCAAGGAGAGTGCCAAAGAAAGCGCTCTGGCCAAAGGATATACCGTTGTGGACCTCGCCGCGGTGATGACTACCCATCTATCTGAGATTGTTAAACGCCATGGACCCGACTTTCTCGGCCGACAGGAGGTCCAGCAGCTGCTGGACAACCTCAAAGAATCCCATCCCAAAGTTGTGGAAGAATTAGTTCCCAATTATCTGTCTTTGGGCGGCGTGGTTAAAGTCCTGCAAAATCTTTTAAGAGAACAGATCCCCATTCGCGATTTACTGCTGATCCTAGAAACCCTTGCCGATTGGGCGCCTGTAACCAAAGACCTGGATTTGTTGACCGAACATGTCCGGCAGGCGCTGGCCCGAACCATTACGAAAATGCACCAAACCCAGGATGGCATCCTGCCGGTGCTGACCCTTGATCACGGTATAGAATCGGCCATTTCCGATGCCGTTCAGCACACGGAACAAGGCAGCCATTTTGCCCTTGATCCCAACGTTGCCCGGAAAATAGTCAACAGTTTGGCGCAAGCTCTGGAGAAATCTTCATCACTCAATTATCAACCGGTGCTTGCATGTTCTGCTCATATCAGGAGTCATTTCAAAAAGCTTGTGGATCAGTTCATTCCGAATATCTCCGTTCTGTCCTACGACGAGATACTCAATAATGTTGAAATTCAATCGATAGGCACACTGGAGTTGACCGATGCAAATAAAAAGATTTGAAGCCAAAAACATGACGACGGCACTGCGTATGATCAAAGATGAACTCGGCCCTGAGGCCGTGATTTTATCAGCGCGCAGTCTTCGGAAAGGAAAGGGATTTTTGGGGTCCTTGAAATATGCCGGGGTGGAAGTTTCGGCTGCTATCGATAATCAAATGCCCCCAGCGAACCAAGCCCGCGCTCTGCGGGGCCAGGACCCCTGCCGACGGTCCCCTAACACCCGGATCAATGAAACCGAAACAACCTTCGGAAAGGACAGGGTGACACGAACCGGATTGCCGGCATCAGGTCCAAGATACCAACGCGGGTATAGCCAGAGGAAAAAACCAACTGCCCGCAGCGGTGCCAGGGCCTTGTCAAGCTTATATCAGCAGATTCTGCTGCAGGAAGTAGATCGCGGCATCGCTTCGGAACTCATTGAGGAAATCAAACGCATCCCGGCGTCTGAGGAGCTTTTGTCCAGTGGTGATATCCGATCTCACTTAAGCTCGATTCTGGAAGATATGGGGGTGGTCGTGGAAAATAATGCCTTTGAAAAAGACAAGTCGACTGTGATGGCATTGGTCGGTACTACCGGAGTCGGTAAGACAGCAACGATCGCCAAGCTGGCCGCCCTGCAAGTAAAGCGCTGCAAGAAAAGCGTTGGTCTTATCACCATTGACAATTACAGCATTGCCGGCAGGCAGCCGCTGGAGACTTATGCTCAAATAATCGGGATTCCATTGGAAACGGCCGTCAAGGCTGCCGAACTGAAAAAGGCGGTTAAGAAATTTAAAGACAAAGAAATCATTTTAATCGACACCCCTGGAATAAATCCCAAAGATCAGGAGCAGATCCTGGAGCTCAAAGCATTATTAGCCAAAGTCACCGGATTACAAACCCAACTTGTATTGAGCGCCACGACCAAAGAAAAAGATTGCATCGCCATTGCAGAAGCATTCAAAGAAATGGGGGTTGACCGGATATTGTTTACCAAAACCGATGAAAGCAGTGTATTCGGAAACATTGTCAATGTTCTGATTCGAACCAATTTACCGCTTTCTTTTTTCGGCAACGGGCGCAGGGTGCCCGACGATATTGAGGCCGGTTCCGTTCAAAGACTGGTCGATTTGCTTTTTCAGTCGCCAGGCAACAGCGGCAACCATCAGTTCAGAACCTCCGACGCGATTGCGGCCAGAACGATGGTGGGGGGTGATCACACCGATGAACAGCCGTATTTTGTCGCCAACAAAAATTCCGACGTCTACCATTGTACGGATTGTGAGTGGGCCAAGAAAATAAAACCCGGCAATATTATTAAATTTACCGGAGCGCAAGAGGCTGAAGCGCAGAATTTTTTACCTTGCAAAAGTTGTAATCCTGCCCGAGACCCGGGGACAAATCCCGGTCATACGAAGACAGAAATGAGGCAGTACTCAAGCTATCGCTAACCGCTTCAACCATTAGGAGATACGCCCATAATGAGCTCAAAAGATCCCTCGAATAAGGTGATCAGCATAAACCGCAGGCGCGGTCAAAAAGGTGATCCGTTCGCTTTGAACACCAGACGAAACCGTGGCTCTAAAGCGCGGGTTATCGCCATTACCAGCGGGAAAGGCGGGGTCGGCAAAACCAGCATCGTGGCCAACCTTGGCTATGCATTTACAAAGCTGGGCCAGAAAGTACTTATATTGGACGCCGACCTGGGGTTGGGGAATCTCGATGTTTTACTGGGGCTGGCGCCTAAATACAATTTGTCCCATGTTATCACGGGGGAAAAGGCGATTGAGGATATCCTGATTGAAGGTCCGGGCCAAATGAAAATATTGCCGGCTTCCTCCGGTATCCAGGAATTAACCCATTTAACAAGAGACCAGAAGATTCAGATTTTTACGCAGCTAGACAGTCTGATTGATAGTGTTGATATCTTATTCATTGATACGGCGGCAGGTATTTCCGCCAACGTGATGGATTTTAATGCAATGGCCCAGGAGATCGTAGTGGTGGTCTCTCCCGAGCCCACCTCGATTACCGACGCTTATGCACTCATGAAGGTGCTGTCGCTAAAATATTCAGAAAAAGTTTGTAAATTACTGGTCAACATGACCACCCGTCCTGAAGAGGGGCGCGAAGTTTTTCGACAATTACACCTGGTGACCGACCGGTTTTTGGATATTACCAGCGAATATCTGGGCTGCATTCTGTATGATGAAAAGGTCACCAAAGGCGTAAAGAATCAAAAAATTGTGAGTGAATTATATCCGGATACGCAAGCCAGTCGATGTTTCAAGGATTTAGCCCGAAAGCTTTCCCATATGCAGCCAGGTAACCTTCCGGAAGGTGGCAGTAATTTATTTTGGAGGCATCTGGTCCAGAATAACCTCTGAATTGACGATTGAATATTCAATAGTCATTAGTCATTTCATCGGGGAGATAGAATTTTATGACACCCGCACAGACAACTGTGAAAAATTTAAGCAAGAATGACACTTCCTATCGGGATCAACTGATTACAGAGTACCTGCCCTATGTGAAGCGTATTGTTCATCGGATTGCGGTCCACTTGCCGTCCACCATCGACATTGATGATTTAATGAATGTGGGCGTGATTGGTTTGATCCAGGCCGTTGATCGCTATGATCCGAGCAGAGACAATAAGTTTATGACCTATGCGGTTTTTCGAATTAAGGGTGCGGTTCTCAGCGAGTTGAGATCCCGCGATTTTCTTTCCCGGTCGAATCGACGAAAAATACGAGACCTGGAAAACACCTGCCTCAAGTTGGAGCAAACGCTGGGCCGTGAAGTCGACGACGAGGAGATTGCTGAGGAACTGGGTGTTGATATCGAGAAGATCCGTCACACCAGACAGATGTCGAGCATTTCATTTATCAGTTTTGAGGAACTGGGGTTTTCTTCCCGGGATGAAAAAGAGAAGCTGTTGAGTTATCTCGTGGAGAACGATGATGATGCCCTATCCTTGACCCGATTGAAGGAAATAAAAGAAGCCGTGGCCCGGGCCATTGAAAAGTTGCCGGAAAAAGAAAGACTGGTTATCTCGCTTTATTATTTAGATGAACTTACCATGAAAGAAGCGGGCAAAGTTTTAAACATTACTGAATCCAGGGTCTCACAAATACACTCCCAGGCGATTATGCGCCTGCGGGCCAAATTAAAGAGAGAAAAACTGATAGGAGATTAAGCGGCTGCCAGAGGTGGTGCCATGGTGGACAATATAAAATTGAACAAAATTCTACCCTTGCTGTCGTCCACGGAAAGAGTGAAACAGGTGGACCGCCGACAGCGCAACAGCCAGGAGTCCCCATTTAATGATACTCTGAAAAAGAAAAAAAAGAAAAAAAAAGATGGTGAAAACGTGGAGATCTCAGAGGCAGCTTTGACGGAGGATAGTGTCCAGGCGCCATCTCATACGGGAAACAAGAGATCCGCTAAGGACAAAAAACCCCGTGATGACCCACCCTCAAAAATAATTGATATTCGGGTCTAGATCAATAAGGAGTTACGATGGTATTTGAATTAGTTCAGTATTGGGAAGTCGCTGTCGACGGTATTCAAATCTTTTTGTGTCTTTTGATTTTATTTTTTCTGATACGAAATCGCAGAAGAAAAATGACGCTCGAATGGGCGGAAGTTAAAACTGAATCCGGTCAAAGTTTTAATCTGCAGGTATTATCTCAAGCAATCAACCAACAGGTTGAGCTGGCCTTTTCCAATATTCTTGATTCTGTTGCTGTCGAACGACGCCACCTGGATAATGTGCTGCAGCTAAATCAATTTAACCCTGCGGGTCGCATCCCCACCGCAAACCAACGACCGCCGGTATTGTCTAAAAATAACGAAATTCTTCCAAGATCCAAAGAATTCGCAGGCAAGGACGAACATCGAGCACGAATTCAAAAGCTGGCCCTCAGAGGCATGAGTGCCAAACAGATTTCCGAAGAGTTAAAAACTCCCATGGGGGAGGTAGAACTTATTTTGTCCCTAAACTAAAACGAATTAATTACCTGAATTTTGCACGCAAATAGCCCTCAGAGAAGTTCGAGATTAAGTTACCGCAATGGACTTGGAGCGCTGATTGTTGCTCTAAAATTCAGGTATTAACCGGCAAAAATTTCCTGGCCATTGATTTCTAACCGGCAAATTGACCCCACCTATACTCAAGAATGCATTAATTCCACCATCCAGGGGCATGGATATGTTGGTATGTCTCTTGCATGATATTTCAGTAACTGTTGGTGTTGTAGAAATTTCGAGACATTCAATTATGCAGGATTCGATAAAGGGGTAAACCTATGAGTGGAGGCATCTATATGGCCGCCTCCGGCGCGCTGGCCTACGAAAAACGGTTGCAAATTATTTCGAACAATCTCGCCAACGCCAATACCGTTGGCTACAAAATGGATCACGGGCAATTTCAGTCTATTGATCCGGCTGATTTGCCGGCATCATCCACCCTCACTGGCCCTGAGATGAATACTTCCCAGGCCCAATCCTTCTGGTTTGAGTTTAATTCGTATACCGATTTCACCCACGGCAGCCTGAAAAACACCGCCAATGATTTTGATCTGGCGCTTATTGGGAAAGGATTTTTTTGTGTTCAAAAACCCGACGGTGTTCACTATACCCGCAAGGGGGATTTTACCCTGAACGTCGACGGTGTACTTGTGACCCGCAATGGTTGGCCGGTGATGGGTGACGGGGGAGAAATTACGGTGAATAATAAAGAAAATCCGCACCAGTATAAAAAATTTGCAGTGGATGAAGAAGGTAATGTGTCCGTGGATGGAAAGGAGATCGGCAGCCTTCGCATTGTCGAATTTTCTGAACCTTACAGTTTAAGAAAGATGGGTGATACCCTGTTTAAACCGGCGGAAAACAGTCCCCCGGCGCAAGAGGCCCAGGATTTTAAAGTAAGCCAGGGGTTCGTTGAGCTTTCCAACGTTGACGTCGTCAAAATGATGACGGAGATGATTGAGGTCTTGCGCGGTTATGAATCTTATCAAAAAGTAATCCGCACCGCCGATGAGGCCAGCGCCCGGGCGATTAATGAAGTCGGCAAAATCTGATCCGGATAAACCGGAAAATGCCT
>JAFDDW010000452.1 GCA_019310665.1 Deltaproteobacteria bacterium | reverse complement strand
ACTTCTAAAGATTATCGTGAAGGAAAAGGTGGATTTGGTCGTCATGGGCGTCAAGGGACGCACGGACCTGGAACACATCCTCATCGGATCGGTCGCTGAAAAATTGTTTCGCCGTTCTCCGGTGACGATTGTTTCTTATCGTGATGAGAAAAACAGGGATCGGTTAAGACAACACATACACTTGACCTGACCTTCTATAGACAAAGATTGGTGAAGGGGGCAAAAATGTACAGAATTAAATTATCAAACGCATTGATAATGGTTACTTGCATCTTGCTCATCTGCACACCGGCAATTGCCGGTGACAGGTTCACGGATAATGGCGACGAAACGGTGACGGATCATCAACTGGGACTGATGTGGGCTAAAACAGACAACCAGGGCGACATCAATTGGAAACAGGCAGGCCAATGGGTCAAGTACACTTTCGGTGATACCCTTACCAAAAGGTATGACAACTGGCGGCTCCCGATCCTGTCGGAACTGCAAAGCCTCTATGTGCATGATAAGGCTTATAAGGGGTATGAGACGGATTGCGGTCAGCGCGTCAAAATTGTTCCGGAAATAAAATTGAGTTGCGGGTGGGTGTGGACTTCAGAAACCTCAGCAATTCAGGGGCGTATTTTCAATTTTAACCGCGGATACCATTATACAGCTCGAATGGTGCATAAGAAGGCCTACCGGGCGCTGCCGGTACGAGATTTAGAATAGCGGAATTCTGATTCCAGAACACTGTCAAATTTAGGATCAGGATTACGAGAACTACCTAATGGTAGAAGGTGTAAGGTATAGGGTATAAGGTAGAGGCTCTTGATTGCGGATTTGGGATTCATCCGATTTGGGATTTTGGATTTGTGATTCTTTCGATTTGGGATTTCAGATTTTGGATTTTTGATTAAGGATTGGATTATTCTCTAATCTATGGGCTATCAGCTATGATCTATCAGCCGGCACCGAAAGCGCCTTTCTTTTAACCTAATCAACTCAATTAACTTAATAAACCAATCAACTTTTTCCCTTTGGGAATCATTTTTGCGTTACCCGCAGCACTTCCTCGATCGTGGTAATACCGTTTAAGACCTTTTGAATGCCGTCCTGGCGCAGGCTCATCATTTTTTCCCGGCGGGCTTCGGTTTGTATCTGGTTGGAATCAAAGGTTTCGAGAATCAGATTTTTTAATTTTTCCGTCAGGACCATAAATTCAAAAATCCCCAAACGGCCGCTGTAACCGGTGCCGATGCATTTTTCACACCCGGCGGCTTTATAGATATGGTGCTCTTTGAAGTGGTTCGGTGAAATACCGATGCTTTGCAGGTATATTGTGCTGGGTTTGTAAGCCTTTTTACAGTTATCGCAAAGGATGCGCACCAGCCGTTGTGCCGCCACGGCCAATACCGAGGAAGAGATTAAAAAGGGCTCAACCCCCATATCCACCAGACGGGTAATGGCACTGGCTGAATCATTGGTGTGCAGGGTGGAAAAGACCAGATGGCCCGTCAAAGCGGACTGGACAGCTATTTCCGCAGTTTCCTTGTCTCGAATCTCACCAATCAGAATCACATCCGGGTCCTGGCGAACAATGGAACGCAGACCCCGGGCGAAGGTCAGATCAATTTTTGGATTTACCTGGATCTGGCTGATGCCTTTTATCTGGTATTCAACGGGGTCTTCGATGGTGATGATATTGATGTCCGGCTTGTTGATGGACTGTAAGACGGCGTACAAGGTGGTGGTTTTGCCGCTGCCGGTCGGTCCGGTAACCAGGATGATACCGTTGGGGGAAGCCACCAATTTTTTAATCAGTTGAAGGCGTTTCGGACTCAGGCCAATATCCTGAAGTTCCAGCAAAGAGCCTGATTTATTCAACAGCCTGAGAACAACCCGCTCTCCAAAGGCGGTCGGAATCGTCGACACCCGCAGGTCGGTGTTTTGATCACCCACCTTGACCTCGAACCGTCCGTCCTGGGGCAACCGTTTTTCCGCAATGTTCATTTTTGCCATGACCTTGATCCTGGAAATCAAGGCCGGCTGAATCCATTTCGGCGGACTCAGCAAATCGTAAAGAATTCCGTCAACCCGGTAGCGTACGGTAAAACTGTGCTGGTAAGGTTCGATATGAATGTCACTGGCACGGGCTTTTAGGGATTGGGATATAATGTGATTAACCAGTTTAATGATTGGGGCTTCGCTGGTGTCATCGAGCAAATCGGCCGTTTCCTCGATCTCACTGAGAATGGCGCTGCCGTCTTCCTGCATGTCCTGAACCAGTTGTTCGGCGGAATCCCGGCGCAGATCATATTGCAGGTTGATGGCGGAAAGAATCGAGTCGCGGCTGGCCAGCACCAGTTGGAAATCGGTTAACTCCATGAGCCGTACCAGGTCATCAAGGGCATGGAAATTCAGCGGGTCGTTAATGGCCACGACATGCCCGGGGGCTGCAACCTGCGTGTCGGAATCGGTGGTATTGGGCGGCGCTATTCCGCAATTTTCGGCCGTTACGGGATGGCAATACTCCAGCGGTACCATGAAATATTTTTTTAAAAATTGGATCGGAATTTTTTCTGTAAATTCGGATTCAATATTGTCTAAAGGCAGTGTGGGCCAAAAGGGCAGGTCGTACTGATTGCTCAGGGCCTCGAGTAACTGGGTTTCGGAAATATTGTTCTGCTGGACCAGGATCTCACCGATGCTTCCGCCCTTTTCATCTTTAAGGCGTTGGGCTTCGGCCAAGTCTTCTTCATTCAGTCCGTAATCAGCAACAAGTATTTGAGATAAGTGCGGTGCCATAATGGGGTGCTTAGGATCTATATTTACTTCTTTAGTCTTTAGTATGTTAGAAATTCTATTTCTGCCTTTTATGACAAAAAATCAAAACACAAGCACCAAATTTCAAATAAATTCCAAATTCCAAATTTTAATGACCGAAACTGGCTGCTCCGATTCGCAAATTACGGTAACGTATTTAAAGGTGTTAGATCAACGTATTTGATTGCTCAGCACTAAGTCCTGAGTAAGTAAATTCGTGATCGAATTTGCGAATCGATGGACTAAGTAATGTATGCAATAAATATCACATCCTTAGTTTGAAATTTGGATTTTTGGTCATTGGATATTATTTGTAATTTGTTATTTGCGATTTGTGAATTGTTTTTCCCGCTTTATCCGAATTCGAGCAGTGAAATCCCTGGCTCCTGGTTCAGGTCGGGAATTTATTCGTCTTGCGTCTCTGCCGGCGGTTTCTGGTTAATCTTAAAACTGCCGCCTCTAATTTCGTCCATCTGCCCTTTCTTGTCCTGCAAAACACTTTCAGCTTCTGCGGGGTTTTCAATTAC
>JAFDDW010000451.1 GCA_019310665.1 Deltaproteobacteria bacterium | reverse complement strand
GCCAAACTGGAAAAACGAGGTGTTCCGATCGGGCCGTATGAGACTTTAATTGCCGCATCCGCAATGGCCAACAACTGTACCCTGGTCACTCACAATCAAAAAGAGTTTAAACGCGTCGAAGGCTTGAAAATCGAGGACTGGTATTAAAATTTCTGCGCAGTCTCCCTCTTGATTTTCAACAAACCTGGCGGCCCACGCCTGCCATGCGAGCAAGCCAAGACGGCGTGACAAAACATTCGAGATAATGGTAAACAAGGGCATCCGAACAAAGTGATCAACGGTGGGTACAGTCCAAGAAACCGAATCTGAGCGATTTCTAAATACGGGCAGGCATAAATCCCGCGGTTACGCTGGGATGGGAGATAGATTGCCGTGGCGGTGGTGGGCAGGGATAAACCCCGCCGCTACTTTCTGGACTGAGGTTCGTCTGTAGGGGCGGGGTTTATCCCCGCCTGTTTCTGCGATGATATACATTTAATCTCCGGTGTTCCCGTCGGGCGGCGGTTTATCCCCGCCCGCAAGGCAGCGCGCATGGGGCATGGCGCATGAAAAGAGAGCCGCAGAACCGTATATGACGCGTTTTTTCGGTATAGTCATTGTTAGCTGAAAATAAATATTGACAAACGTAACCCAAGGGGTTACACATAAAAATATGATTAAATCTTTCAAGCATAAAGGATTGGAGGACTTTTTTTATACAGGCAGCAAGAAAGGGATTAATCCCGCTCATACAAGCAGGCTTTCAAGAATTCTTGACAGGCTCAATGCCGCAAACGAAATAAAAGATATGAATTATCCAGGTTCTTTTCTGCACTCACTGAGTGGTGACAAAAAGGACCTTCATGCAGTAAAAGTATCCGGCAACTGGAGAGTCTTTTTTAAATTTACTGATGGAGACGCCTATATTGTCGATTATGACGATTATCATTAGGAGCTATGAAAATGAGAAAAATGATCAGACGCCCAACGCACCCAGGCAACATTATAAAAGAAGATTATCTTTTGCCTCTGTCCATAACAATCAAGGATATGGCTGATTCTCTATGTGTTTCCAGGAAAACTATGTCGAAAATCATAAATGAAAGAGGAGCCATAACCCCCGATATGGCTTTGCGCCTATCCCGTGCCTTTGATACCACCCCTGATTTTTGGCTTAATTTGCAAAAAAACTATGATTTATGGCATGCAGAGACTGCATCAAAGGAATGGAAGAAGGTAAGACCATTCCCACATCGCATTCTCCACCAAAATTCATCGCCCTAACGCGAACAAGGCGTTCAAGATCCTTGATTTCAAGTGGTTGTTGTATTAGAAATTAATAACACTACTTATAATGCAACACTTTTTTCACCCCTTTCATTTTCCTTTCAAATGCCGATAATTGTCACAGGCGCTGCAAATTCTTTCACCGGCAAAACCGCAGAATATCGATTGTCGAAGGGTGGGTTCGCTCGCGCAGCGCTTCCAGCCCGTAGGCTTCCCGTAGGCTTACAGGCCGGAGGCGCCAGCATGTGCACCGCGTGTCGCTCAGTCATTTTTTGGGACTATAACCAATAAAAAGGCCGCGATCACCCGATTTGGACATGGAACCTTTCGTAGGTTGGGTTGAGGCCAAATGGAGTCATGTTAGGTTTCTCCGCCGGCGGACCAACCTACCCGATTTGCTGCGATACAGCACTTACCGGCGTTTGGCCGAAACCCAACGGAAATGATGCCTTTCTTTGGGTTATAGATTCGCCTTTTTTTATAAAGCGGAATGTTATTTTACCCAATTATCGACCTTTAAGTCCGGTATCCGAATAAATTCCTTTTCATTGTTGGTGACCAGCGTACAGTTGATTGAAAGCGCATGGGCGGCGATTAACATATCGAGCGAACCAATCGGCGTACCCTGTTTTTCTAAATGGGCCCTAAGATGGCCATAATATTGGGCGGCTTCATCGCCATAGGACAATATATCCAGCGGTGCAATAAACTGCGTTAAAGCTACTTGATTCTGCTCAGGTTTAGAACTTTTTGAGACCCCGTATAAAAGTTCGCTCAATGTAATCGACGATATACCGATTTGCGAAATCTCGGTCTGACAAAAACGTTCTATTACATCGGGTGGTTTTCGTTTAATGATATAAATGCAAATATTTGTATCGAGCATGAATTTCATTAGAACTTTTCCCGGGAATTCTGACTGGGTTGATCCCTGCTATCCATAAAGTCATCGGTAAACTGGTCAAGACTATTGACGAATGAGGACCAAGGATCATCTTTTGGCAAAAGGATAACTATGTTACCGATTTTTTTTATAAAAACATCATTGCCGGAGAATCTGAAATCCTTTGGCAACCTTACAGCCTGGCTTCGCCCATTAATAAATATTTTTGCAGTTTGCATGACACGCCTCCAGTCCCTATTGATAGATACCACAGTATATACCAATAGGTGCGAAATGTCAAGAATTGGAAAATCTGACATACAGGCAGAACAAACGGGATGGACCTGACGACAAATTTCTGCGGTACCTGAAAGCAGTATAAAGATATAGAAGCTTGATAATATACAAAGTTTGTATGATATTATAGCCGAATTTGAAGGATTGTTGAGGTTATATCCACCTCAATTCAGCTAATAACGGGAGATCAGACATGAGCACCGTCACTGTAAATATATCTTTCCAGGATAAACTCCTTCTAACATTTGAGATTTGGCATTTATACGAGATCTTTCCGGATCGATGAAGTCTAAGGGGTTAAACAAGTGGCTAAAAAGAAAAAGGGGACGGTGAAAGACGAGCCATCCGGGCAGCGGGCAAATTCGTTGATCCTGGTGTTTCTGCTGCTCTCCGGCTCCTGCGGCCTGATCTATGAAATTGTCTGGATGAAGATGCTGACCCTGGTGATCGGCAACACGGTATTTGCCATCACCACCGTTCTGACGGCCTTTATGGGCGGCCTGGCCCTGGGAAGCCATCTGGCCGGCCGCCTGGAAGGCAGAATCAAACAGCTGTTGCAAATATACGGACTGCTGGAAGGCGGAATCGGTATCTATGCCCTGCTGCTGCCGATTTTTGCGGCCCGGTTTCTATTCGACACGCCGCGCTCTTTTCAGTACATCCAACGGGTAGAGTTTGCCGTCATCTTCGGGCTCATCCTGGTCCCCACCTTCATGATGGGCGCCACCGTGCCGGTTGCCGTCAAGATTTGTACGACAGATGTCCGGCAGGTGGGAAAGTTTTTCGGCAATGTGTACGCAATTAATACCCTCGGTGCGATCATCGGTTCCTTTATGGCCGGTTTTATTTTAATTCCATGGCTGGGAACCCGCAACAGCCTGTTGATC
>JAFDDW010000450.1 GCA_019310665.1 Deltaproteobacteria bacterium | reverse complement strand
AATAAGGTGCGCGATCCGAACCTGGGCGTCTACACGCAGATCACGCGCCTGGCGTACCGGGATTTTAAAAACCTGCCGGATTCCCGGTACGAAGAAGATGTCAACACTTATAAAGACAAGCCCTATGAGGTGATACGGAATGATACCTACGCGGTTATCTTCTTTGGGAAAAAGAAAGGCTGGGACAATGCCCCCTTTTTATTTTGTCGCACGGCAGCCGGCTGGCAGTTTGATATTGTACACCAGCGCAAATATGTGCGCATGGGCCGCAACCCTCAGTGGGGCATTGAAAGAGCCGATTATCCCTATGTGGATCTTTTAACCAAGTGCCCTTACTGGATGAACCAGGATATCCCCCGGGAAGGTGACGATATTTATCGTATCGAAGACGATGAGCGCCTGGCAGATGAAATAAAAGGCCTTGAAAAGGCCTATGAACGCCATTCGGAAGATTTTGCAACCGTCATGCAGCTGGGAAAATTGTATGCCATAACTTCCCTGAGTCCCCAAAAAAGAATGTCTTTTCTAAAAAAAGCCAAACAGCTGAATCCTGACAGCCCGGAACCTTACAAATATCTGGGTATCGTTCATCTGGATGCATTTTATCAATTTGAATCCGCCCTAAAGGAAATGGAAGAATATGTCAGGCGCAGACCCGAAGATATTTTTGGTCATAACTATCTGGGCTATCTTTATTATCATGAGAAACGATATAAACCGGCTATCAAAGAGCTCAATACCGCCGTGCAGTTAAGAGACGACAACGGTTATGCCTATGCCAAACTGTCACGGACCTATGCCGGACTGTATCTAACCGCCTCCGCAGGTGATCCGCGACGCGCAGGCTACCGCCGAAAGGCAGTCGAGATGTTTGAAGCGGCCTCGGCATCGGATTCTTCCGCCCCCCGAAGGATTAAATGGCTGAGGCGGTATTTGTTCCGGAAAGGCATTCTGGACTGAAAAATTTTTTTCTTTTTATACCGCTTTTCAAAAACAAATTCCGAAATACGGAAGAGTAGTATAACTTTTTCTCGTTTCGAATTGAAAAAAATTGTTATCAGAGCCCGTGAAACAAACAATGCGTAACATATCAATATTAATAAGTATTCTATCCTTGGCAGCAACAATATCCTGCACGGTTATTTCCGATCAGGTACGATCAGAGGCGAAATCGCCGGTACCTTTCAGAACGCTTATGGAAGACGCCGATCAGTACCACGGTCGCATGGTTATCCTCGGCGGCTATGTACTGGAAACTAAGAATTTGGCGTCGGAAACGATCCTGAAGGTTCTGCAGGTCCCCTTTCGGGTGGGAGAAGAACCCGATTCCAAAGACCTCTCCCAGGGCCGGTTTATTGTTTATTACAACGGTTTTTTAGACCCGGAGGTTTACGCCAAGGATCGGGCCATAACGGTGGCCGGCAGGGTTATGGGATCTGCAGTTGAAAAAATCGGTGAAGAGCATATTCAATATCTTAAAATCGAAACCCGGGAGATCTATCTGTGGCCTGAATATATGAACCGGCCGTCATACTACTATCGTCGGCCCTATCCCCGGTACGGGCATGGTTACCCGAATTATCCGTATTCCTTCTGGTAAAGGATTCATGAGAACGAACCAAAACTACCCCGAAGCGTCGTTTAATTCTTTGACGCTGCCGTGCCAGGAGCACTTGTCACAAAAGGTTTCGGTATCATCGCAAACCTCGGGACAACTCGATGAATCAACATCTGCGCTAAATTCAACATTGCCATCCCGCCAGGCAAATTCATAGGTTTCATATTCATCATCGGGATCTTTGACATAAAATTTTTCACAACCACACTGCGGACATTTCATCTTTTTGTTACTCCAAGGTTTTTAGTAATAGGTGCAGATAGCACTCTGAAACGTTTAAAAGCTTTATTTACAAGAGTGTTTAAATTGACCCGCCGAAGGCGAACTTTAAATATTCAATATTCATTCGTCAATCATCTAAAGATGTGTTTGGATATGATCTCCTTCATGATTTCGGTGGTTCCCCCACCGATGGAAAGCACCCGGTTATCGCGATACAGTCGTTCCACAGGATAGCCGCGCATGAATCCATAACCACCAAAAATCTGCACGGCATCATAGGTCACCTTGTCACTGGTACTACAGGCGAAATTTTTGGCCATGGAAATCTCTTTAATCTGGCTGTGTCCGGCACCGATTTTGGCGGCCACCCGGTAAGTGTACTCCCGGCTCACTTCAACCAGGGTTGCCATATCCACGATCTTGTGCCGCATGACCTGAAAACCGGTCAGCGGTCTGCCAAAAGCTTCCCGCTGGCCGGCATAGCGAATCGATTCATCCAGGGCCATCTGGGATGTTACATTGGCGATCACGGCCAGTTGAAGCCGTTCGGACTGAAAATTTCCCATAATCCCGTAAAATCCCCGGTTCTCTTCCCCGATAAGATTTTCAACCGGGACCTTGCAATTGTCGAAAAAAATCTGGGCCGTATCCGATGCCCACCAGCCTGTTTTTTTCAACTTCTCCGATACGGAATAGCCCGGTGAATCAGCCTCAATCACCAGCAGGCTGATTCCCTGGGCTCCCGACCCGCCGGTGCGAACAGCACAGGTAATCTGATCCGCACGGCAACCGCTGGTAATAAATGTCTTGCTGCCGTTGACAATATAATGATCATTCTCGCGTACGGCCGTGGTTTGCAGGTCGGCCACATCCGAACCGCCCCCCGGTTCGGTGATGGCCAGGGCGGCAATTTTGTCGCCTAAAATTACCGGTTTGACAAAGCGCTCTTTTTGCTCATCGGTCCCATGACTGATAATCGGGGGGATGGCAATATTCAAAGAGCCCAGACCGGCGGCAACGCCACCGGATCCGCACCGCATTATTTCTTCCCAGGCCGCGATTTGGAAAAATATATCACCGGGTGTTCCGCCATATTCTTCCGGATAGCCGATTCCCAGGATACCGACATCACCGGCTTTCTTATAAAGATCGCGGGGAAATTCATTCATTTCTTCCCAATCGTCAATATGGGGCACAATTTCTTTGTCAACAAACTCCTTCACCGATCGTCGGACCATATGATGCGCAGGGCCGAAGTATTCCTGATAGGTGGCTTTGTCACTGAATTCAAATTTCATTTACATCCTCATCATATAGGCCGGCCCAGATAATTTCTCCATTCGGCATCAAAAAATGGCAACCAGATCGGAAACCGGTCACAACAGACTGATATTATGGAATTAATTTTTGATATTACGGTGTCGTCAATCGCCTGTCAAGCCATTTATCTAATCTTCACCGGACATTTCACCGGTGGTCTGAGGCAGGACCTGCTA
>JAFDDW010000449.1 GCA_019310665.1 Deltaproteobacteria bacterium | reverse complement strand
CGCACCGCGCAACCCGCAACCCGTAACCCGTACCCCGCACCCCGTAACCCGTAACCCGCAACTCGTAACCCGTAACCCGCACCCCGCAACGCGTAACCCGCAACGCGTAACCCGTAACCCGCACATCAGACCAGGCCTTGATCCAGCATAGCATCCACCACTTTCACAAAACCGGCAATATTGGCTCCGGTCTCATAGTTGCCGGGCTGCCCATACTGCTCAGCGGCATCCATACAGGTGCGGTGAATGGTTTTCATGATGAGCTTTAAGCGATTATCCACTTCTTCACGGGTCCAGGATAACCGCATGCTGTTTTGGGTCATCTCCAGCCCGGAAACCGACACCCCGCCGGCATTGGCCGCCTTGCCCGGACCGTAAAGAATTTTGTGATCCTTAAAAATATCAATGCCATCCGGCATCGTGGGCATATTGGCGCCTTCGCTGACCAGAACAACACCATTGTCGATCAGATTCTGGGCATCTCTGGCGTTAATTTCATTCTGGGTGGCACTGGGAAAGGCGCACTCGGCTTTGTGGTTCCAGAGGGGATTGTGATCTATGGCCGGATCTACATCTGTGTACACAGCTGAAGAAAATTTTTCCGCATATTCACTGATGCGGCCCCGGCGCACATTTTTAAGAACCTTGATATATTCAAGCTTTTCCCGGTCAATGCCGCTTTCATCATGGATGTAGCCTGAAGAGTCTGACAACGTCACCACTTTGGCGCCCAGTTCGATGAGTTTTTCGGTGGTGAATTGGGCCACATTGCCGGAACCCGAAACCAGGCAGGTTTTGCCTTCCAGGGTTTCATTACGGGTGGCCAGCATTTCGGCAGCGAAATAAACCGAACCGTAGCCCGTGGCCTCCGGGCGGATCAAGCTGCCGCCCCAGTTCAGGCCCTTTCCGGTCAAAATCCCGGTAAATTCGTTGCGCAGCTTTTTATACATTCCGAAAAGATAGCCGATTTCCCGGGCCCCGACGCCGATATCACCAGCCGGTACATCCGTGTCCGGTCCGATATGACGAAACAGCTCGCTCATAAAGCTTTGACAGAACCTCATCACTTCGTTATCGGATTTGCCTTTAGGATCAAAGTCAGAACCGCCTTTTCCCCCGCCCATCGGCAAGGTGGTAAGGGCATTTTTAAAGACCTGTTCAAACGCCAGGAATTTTAAAATGCCCAGATTGACCGAGGGATGAAACCGCAGTCCGCCTTTATAAGGACCTATGGCGCTGTTCATTTCAATCCGAAAACCCCTGTTCACCTGAACATTTCCCTGGTCGTCGGCCCAGGGTACCCGGAACATAATCACGCGTTCCGGCTCCACCAGTCTTTGCGGAATCTTGGCCTGCCGATAAATCGGGTTTTGATCCAAAACCGGCTTGACGGATTCCATGACCTCACTGACCGCCTGATGAAATTCCCTCTCCTGCGGGTCTCTATCCTTGATAACGTCCATAATGCCAGCCATACAACCTCCTCAAAAGAATTGAAAATAAAAAGACAGAATTCCTCTCCGAGACGCAGGATCTACGAGCCGGAGGCTTAAATATTTCCGCCGCAGGCGGATCATTCTCCATTCGTCAATAGATGCGTGCTCAATATCAAGTTCGCTAAACAGATACAAGCACAATCGTGGCCGAAATGTCAATTCGGAAATCGTCAGGATTTCAGGACTACGTCATTAAACAGGTAATTCGCTGAATACAGACCTCGTCATTCAGCTTGGAAAAATAGCTGTGACTCTTTAGCTGTCGTGGGATTGCATGAAAATCGAAAAAGAAACTCTGAAAAGCGAATATCGAATATCGAATAATGAATATCGAATGTCGAAGTAAGGTATTCTATCATTTTAAATTATAAAAGACAGAGCGCAGCGATTCCACCCTTCGACATTCGATATTCGATATTCTGCGGTTCGCTGTTTCCGGGTTCTGCGGTTCGCTGTTCCGGCCACGTGAAGTTTCATATGAGACCCTGCTATTCGGTGCTTTTGATTTGGGATTTTAATGTTTTAGGATCTACTTTGACGTTGCATTGGGTCAGGATTTCAGGGCTTTGGTCGATACTAATTTACTTGCGTGTCAGTATCTCTGATCATCTTAATAGCCCTGGAAAATTTTACAGCCCTGTTGCGGCCTTTCCGCTTGGCCTCATACATGGCAGCATCCGCCTTTTTGATCAATTCTTCAATGTCGGTGCCGTCCGACGGATAGGTTGCAATTCCCAGGCTGATGGTAATCGGCGGCAGATCTTCAAGTTTTACTTTGGCCAGCTCTTTGCGAAGCCGCTCCGCCAGACAAAATGCTGCTTTCTTATCCGCATCCGGTATCAGCATGACGAATTCTTCACCGCCGTATCGTCCGATGGCGTCTATATCCCGGATGTTCTTCTGAAAAAATTGACTGATAGTCTTCAGGGCACGATCCCCGGCATCGTGGCCGTAGGTATCATTAATATTTTTGAATCGATCCAGGTCGACCATAACAACGGAAAGTGGCTTGTTATAGCGTTCGGCCCGGTGAATCTCTTCTTGAAGTTTAACCATGAAATAGCGGCGAACGTAGAGCCCGGTCAGGGAATCCGTCACGGCCATATCCCAGAGCTGTGCTTTGTTTACCGCCACCGCGGCCTGGTCGGCGACGGCCTTTAGCATCTCAACATCTTCCTCGGTGAACTCTTTGCCTTTTTTTTTGTTGGTGACGTTGATAACCCCGATAACATCGCTGTAGACTACCATCGGGATGCAGGCAATGGAACGTACATAGGAGGTCTCCGACTTGATAAACAGATCATCCTCCCGGATATTGTTGACAATCATGGGTTGGGAGGTCATAAAAACCCGTCCGGCGATCCCTTCCCCGGGTTTGAAACTGCGGCAGCTGATTTCGTTGTTGTTGACCTTCTCCTGGTATTCTGTATCCTCCAGTCCCGCCAGTACACGAATATTTAGCCGATCGGTTTCAAGGTTATATAACATGATCGAGCCCTTCTCGGCCGAAGTGATCTCAACGGCCTGGCTCAAGATATACTGAAGAAGGTTCTTCAGGTCACTGATGTAGTTCATGGCCTTGCCGATGCTGTAAAGCAGCGACAGGTTTTGCAGGGTTTTATCTAAATCTTCCTTTTCTCTCTTGCGCCGCACGTAAAGGCGGCAGGTGTTTATCGACACGGCTGCCTGGGCGGTAATTTGCTGCAGAAAATAGAGCTCGAAATCGTCAAACGGTTGACTTCCGGCCTTCGGTCCCATGGTTAGAAGGCCGATTACCTCCCCCCTCATGACCAGGGGAACCCAAAGTCTGGACGGCAGTATTTTTAAATCCTGTTTTTCAAGAAACTTCGGGAAAAGGGGGTCTCCCGATTCGTCAACCACGGCAAAGGGCTTGTCCTGAAGAATGGTTTCCCATAAATTTTTTTTACCTCTTTTAAATTTAAAATCTAATTTCCCCAGGCCATAGCTGAAAACCAGTTCAAAGGTTTCTTTTTCCGGATCATAAGTAAATAGACCCAGTTTAGAAATCCCGAATCTATTTTTGATTATACCGGCAAAGGCTGCATAAAGCTCATCGGGATTCAAAATATCGCTGAGATCCCGGCACGCTTTCAATAATTCTGTCAGTTCCGCAGCACGACGGTCAAATGCATCAGCGGGCAAATTTTTACTCCCTGGACCGCTCTTCGAATGTTTGTTTGGTTTTGGCGATTTCATTGTTTATAATGATACCTGCATTCTGTGGAAATTTCAAACTAGATTTTTACCGGTCTTTAGATGGATCGGCACTTTAAGCGAAAACTTTAATCTTATGACCGATCAATGAGGGCTTTGCTCAAACCCGAATTGTGCTGGAAGTAGATTCGGAGCCAAGAACCCGACCACACCTGTCCCCCTGGCGAAGGGGCCAGGTGCGATCCGGCTTGCCTTTAGGGATAGGATGCCCGGCGGGGAATTGAAGAATAACTTTTTGAATCCTTTTTGCTGTAAATTCGTCCGCTTGATCCTTCGTCAGCAGCGGGTCCCCAGAGAAACGGCGTGTGCGGCATAACCACGATTCGATTATCATCCGTAAACTTTATGGCGACTTCTCGAATGCTCGTGTACATAATCCCGGCCTGCTTGCCTGAAGGGTCGATAATCCGGGCCGCGAAACGGGTATAGCCGTAATCTTCCCAGATCCAATCGATCAGATTCTTAAATTTTGCGGTGTTGGGTTCAACCTCGCGCCACATATTGGAGCCGGCATCATATTTCTTTTCGACACCGATCACGGCAATGGGTTCACTTCCTGAATGGTAATAGTAATAGCGATAATCCAACGGCACCTGGTCACTGTTAAACGCCTCAAAAACTTCAGGGTCCCTTTTATAGTGTCCAAAGGTTCCGGCACATCCCGAGACCAATGCCAGCACCAGGAAACATGCGCCTACCTGGATAATCCAACCGGGGTATGGTGTTGGTGTTTTCATGAAACCGTTCTCCCTAATTAAGTTTAATCCAAGCCAATTATATATACTCAACTCCCGGGTGTCAACGCAGGGCAGACACCTCCCAAGATATCGTCAAAGCAATTGCACAAATCAGGGTTGGGCAACAATTACCCCACGCAAAGCCCCTAAGGCTTCTATATATTTCTTTGCGTCTTGGCGTCTTGGCGTGAGAATTTAAGAATTTTGCTAAAAATAATTTGATTTCAAGGCGATATGGAAAAAATGTTTTAGCCCTGAGACTCAGCGGCGACCGGAAAATATAGAAGGATCGCTCAGGGGGTGCGTTTGCCTCGGCGGAATCTGGTTAAAAGTTGTTGTACGCGTTGAGCAAGAAGATATAACTTCAATGATCTTTCTTTTCCGGTTTGCCTAAGAAAATACAATCCAATGCCGGCCATTACAAGATTCGGCACCCACATTCCGATCACCGGCGGATAAACACCACTTTTGCCAAAAGAATAACCCGCCGTCAAAAGCAGGTAATATAGAAAGAAGAAAAATAGACACGCTATAAGACCGAAGGAGCGTTTGGTGGACTTGGATTGTATACCCAGCGGAAAGGCTATCAGGCCCAGTGACAGGCAAGCTACCGGGATAGAAAAGCGCTGGTGCAACAGGATCCTGGCTTTGTGGTAG
>JAFDDW010000017.1 GCA_019310665.1 Deltaproteobacteria bacterium | reverse complement strand
GGAGGAAATATTTGCCAATAAACCGGGAATCAAAAAAATATTTGAAGATGGGGGATTAGAATAGATATCAAAGGACGGTTTACTCGATGGCGCCCGTCCCCAGCAGCGCCGTTCGGCTGAAGCGAATATCCGGTCTTTCGATACATTGCAGACCGCAGGATTGCGCTATATCTAAAGTTTTTTCAAATGTTTCAGCCGTGACATGCATTTTAGGTTCAGCGATTAAAATCTTTCCTTCGGCAGCCAGCATTGATTTTAGCCGTTTGAAAAAAAATTTTTGATCGGGTACTTCGTGGACCATCCAGAAGGCAAGAATAAACTCGGCTGAAACCTCCAGGCCGATGTCGTCAGCCTGGCAGAGATAAGCAAAGATCCTATCGGATAAACCTGCCCGACGTGCGCGATTGCCCAGGATATCAAGCATTTTTTGCTGGAGATCAACGGCGATGACCTTTCCCGTGGGGCCGACCAAACCGGCCATACCGATGGAAAAATGCCCCATGCCGCATCCCAAATCCATCACGGTCATGCCCTCTTTTACATAGTTTCCTAAAACCTTTTGGGGTTTATGAATGAGTCTGCGTAGCGGATTATCAAATGTATAAGCGATCCACCAGGTGCAAACCCCGCGATGTCCGGAGCAAGGAGTTGAATGTGACGCCATATTGAAAGATCTCCTATGAGAGTTTATGACATAAAGTATTTTGTTGGATCGAGGCCGCCATTTAAGAGAGGAATAACACTCTCTTCAATAACAGTTCCATCTAAATCCGTTTGACTCGTCTGATTGCGACGATGGTAGTCCTGATTTAACAGGTAATCTTTGGTAACGCAACGCGCACGGAAAAAGTTAAAAACAGGAATTATTATGTGAATCAATCCGTGGTTGACTTAGAAGGCAGGAGGCTGAGTCCCACGCCGCAGCTAAAAATAAGGGAGGCACCGACAACCAATCGCCAGCCAAGAGGCTCATCCAGGTATAGCACCCCAAAGCCGGCGACAAGCGGCACTTCAACAGTCATTATGACGCTTACGATGGTAGCGGGGATTCGGACCAGGGCCTGGTTAATGGTAAGCTGGGCCGCTACTGAGAAAACAGCGACCGCTGCAACGCTTAACCAGGCGGTTGTGCTGCCGGGAAGTATTGGAAGATCCTGCAGCATCAGGGGAGCCAGGCTGGCAAGCGCTCCGGTCAGGCAAAGATAAAAAAACAGGGTGTAGATGTTGTTCTCCCGGCCCAATCGCCGCACCAGAAGAAGGGTAAGGGCACATAAAACCGATGCAACAACGGCAAATAGATGCCCCAGATTCAAAGCCCCTGAAGCTTCATGGGGCCACAGAATCAGGCTGGTGCCAATAAAAGCGCCGCAAATAAACAGCCAGGCAATTTTGACTGTGGGCTCGCCGGTGATCCAGGGGGACAGGATCGCTGTGAAAGCCGGATAGAGGTAAAAAAGCACCATCGCCAGCGAAAGGGGAATCCTTTGAAAAGCAGCGACTAAAAGTAAAAATGCCACCGACCCGCAAAGTCCCCGCACTGTAAGCAAAAATCGCTGATGCCCCCAAAGGCTGAGCCCCAGGGCTTTGACAATAAAAGGAACAATCAGTAAGCCAAAGGCAAATCGGCCCAGACCGACCTGCCAGACGCTGAGGTGTTCTCCGGCCAGTTTGGCTGATACGCTCAGGGCGGCATAGAATAAAGGGGCCAGAATTACCCATATCAGTGCGCCCGGAGTTGAGCGTAAGGCAGTCAAAGGAACCTCTCGTTTTACAAATGCATATTGTTTACAGGGTTGGGATGATGGTTATGCTTTATTCATTGTCATTTTTAAAGGAAAGACAAGAATTCGTCAATGTCATTATCGTGTTTTCCGAAGAAGTCCCGGGACATCCTTGACAAAGGCATTGCGCGGTTTGCTGTCATTGCTGTGGATTTCTATCAGGGAGCCGAATTCCTAAAATAATCTTCATGAATTTGCAACATACTTAATCTCTTAAACGGCGACTTCACAACCGGCACATCAGTATTCTTGACAGGCTGAACCGATTTGGTCATATTTGGGAAGTTATGGAAAAACCAGAAAAGCCTAAATCAAATATGGAGCAGACAGCCGAGGACCTGGTTAATTATGCCATTGACCGCGCGGAGGTCAAATGGTTGATGGCAAATTTGGCAGATGTTTATGTCGGCTGTTGGCTGGGTGAAAGAATACCTTGAGGCGATCAAGCTAAGGTAGGCGAGTGGCTTGACTTTCCATCATGACAAACAACCAGAAAAAAATTATCCTGTATTTAGCCCCCCTGCGGGGCCTCACAGAGTATATCTACCGCAATGCTTTCTCACGGCACTTTGACGGATTTGATGCTGCGGTGTCACCATTTATCCCGACAATGACGGCCGTCCGTTTTAAGAAGACTCACCTCAAGGATGTCCTGCCCGAAAACAACCATGCCATGCCCATCATCCCTCAGATCATCGGCAACAGTCCCGGGGATTTTATCCCCCTGGCCCAAAGTCTTTTTGATCTGGGCTATGAAACGGTTAATTGGAACCTGGGGTGCCCTTTTCCCATGGTGGCCAAAAAACAGCGCGGCTCCGGTCTGCTGCCCTATCCGCAAAAAATCGAGGCCTTTCTGGAGAAAACGATTCCCGCCATCCCCAACCGTCTGTCCATAAAAGCTCGGCTGGGCCGCAATAAGACCGATGAAATTTTAACCCTGCTGCAAATATTTAACCAATACCCGCTGGATGAAGTCATCGTTCACCCCCGCACCGGCAAGCAAATGTATGACGGCGAGCCGGACCTGGACATGTTTGAAAAATGTCTGCAAGTCTCCGAACACAAAATTGTTTACAACGGCGATATCAACGATCTGGCTACCTTCAAGATATTTTCTGAACGGTTTAAAACCGTGGACCGCTGGATGATCGGCCGCGGCGCATTGGCCAACCCCTTTTTGCCGGCCACCATCAAAAACGGTAAAGACGATTCCGCCAACAAAATAGATGTGTTCCGGGCATTTTATGACGACCTGTTTGAGCAATACCGTCAGGCGTTTCACGGCCCCGGGCATTTGCTGGATCGAATGAAAGGCTTCTGGACCTATTTCAGCCGGTCATTTCAGAACAGCCGCCAAATTAAAAAAAAGATCCATCGAACCCAGAAGCTGGAGCACTATTTAAAAATTGTGGACCGGTTCTTTGCAGAAGACGCTAAATGGGTTGATTGAGTTGTGGGGTTTGTTGAGTTTGTTGAGTTGATGGAGTTAGCAATTCGGAAAATATAAAATTTTCTAACTCGAACTGCCAATCAATCGCCGGATCTCAAATCTCCCCGGGAGAGGGAGAAGAATATGCCGGCCGCACATAGGCCGGAGGAGATGATGAACGCGATCTTGACACTTTTGATCAGCTCCGGATAAAGTTCCGGCACTATCTCGGCCCGTCCGATAAATAGGGCGAACACCAGGGTGGCGATTCCCATACTGAGCATCTGGCCCAGCACACGCATGGTTCCCACGGAACCGGAAGCGATGCCGTAATACTTTTTAGCAACCGAACTCATGATGGCATTCATGTTGGGTGACGAAAACAGGGCAAACCCGAATCCGAGAACCATTAAGCTGATGACAATATATAAAAGCGTCGTGTGGTTGGTGATCAGCGCCAAAAGGATTAGTCCCAGGGTGGTCAGCGCCATTCCCAGCGAAGCGATCACCCGGGGTTCAATTCTATCGGAAAGTTTGCCTGCCAGGGGTGAAAACACGGCCATCACCATCGGCTGGGAGATTAATACCAACCCGGCACCCTGGGGGCTCAGTCCTTTGATATACTGCAGGTAAAGGCTCAACAAAAATCCAACAGCAAAAGTGGCGCTGTAATTTATCAAAGCCGCCAGACAGGAATAAGAAAAAGTCCGGTTTTCCATAAACAGGCTCACTTCAAAAACCGGATATCGCACCCGGGTCTCCCATTTGACAAAACCGGCCAAGGCCAGAATACCGGCCAGAATGATCCAGATGCTCGCCAGGGCCGGGATTATGGTAATACCGTACATGATGGCCACAATCGCCGCACCATAGATCACCGATCCGATCAGGTCGAATTTATCGCCCTGCGCCCCGGTCCACTCACCTTTTAATTTCCATAATACAAGCCAAATGATGGACAGTCCCAGTGGAATATTAATCAGAAATATGCTTCTCCAGGAAAAATGCTGGGTCAGCCATCCGCCGAAAAACGGACCGCAGGAAAGACCGATATAAACCGCTGCCACGGCAATACCCAGCACCCTGCCACGCTCCTGGGGTGGATAAACCGAAGTTAAAATTGCAATGCTGGTGGCAAATATCATGGCCCCGCCGACCCCCTGGAAAATCCGGAAGACAATAAGCATGGGTGCCGACACCGAAAAGGCGGCCAGCAACGAGGTAACCGTAACAATAATCTGGCCGCTTAGAAAAACTTTTTTGCGGCCGTAAATATCCGCCAGCTTTCCAAAGGGTACCAGCGAAACCGCGGCCGCCAGAAGGTAGGACGTCGCCACCCAGCTTAACAAAACCGCATCGCTTTTAAATTCCTTGCCAATGGCCGGCAGCGCAATATTGACCGAGGAGATCATAAACGGCGTCAGAAAGGAGCTTATGGATGCAATAATCAAGGCAGATAATTGGGCGGCGTTATTATTCAAAAGATAAACTTCCCTTATCAATTCTATCTAATTGCCCTGGTTGACATGCCCCACAATGTGGTATATTTTAAATTTTAAACCAACTCCAATGTGAGATACAAGATACGTCTTCAACCATCAGACGAAGAGGCGGTTCCACGGGGCGGGCGGGGTTTTTATGGAAACTGTTTTTCAGGACAGACTTTTGGAGTTTTATGAAACCCTGGCCTTTCATTATGCCCGGGGCCGCTTCCAGCCCGTAGGCTTACACACCGGCTTCCTGCTCGACTCCGTCCGGTAGGGTAGAGCTTACAGCTCGAAGAGAGGGTAGGCCCTATAGGCCGGAGGCTGCGTTCTCGACAGTTGGCAGAACTTTTAGCCGTTTTTTTTATTTACCGGCGTCCATTCTGGTTGCCAGCAAACGTTGTAATGCTTTTGCAACAGCCTTTTTATCGGTATCAGTCAGTGTTCCTATCTTTTTGACAATCAGTCGATTATCAAGCGTAAACAGTTTCAGGCGAACCTTGGAAGGCGCTGTCAATCCCGCTTTGCGATTACCGGTAATTTTTGTATCACGCGGCCAGTCAGGATTATTTTGGCTCGTGATCATTGCCAGAACGGCATGGCCGCTGGGCTTATTAAATTGCATTTTATCAGACAAAATCAATGCCGGTCGGCGTTTATCCGCCTTTCTATCCGTAAACGGAAAAGGGACAACAACGACATCAAATCGCTTATAGGTCACGGTAGGCCTCCTCATCGTTCTCAGAAAGCCATTCAGAGACAAGCGTACTTTCCAAGGCCTGGGCGAATTCAAAATCAATTGGCGTTGCTTTACGGATTAATACTTTTTTGTTGGCTGTAACCTCAAAGGTTACGGAATCGCCGGGATGAAGATCAAGAATACCTCTAACCTTCTCCGGAATGGTCGCCTGGCATTTGGTTGTCAGCTTACTGGATATCACGGGTTCCATATTTGTGTTACCTTTCTTGGAATTATTATATAACTATGGTAGTATTACAGTATTACCGTAATGTCAAATTCAAATTTGGGGATAAGGAAGGAATGGAAATCGGACTGCCAACTTTTGAAGGTAGCAAATAATACAGCGTTTCCATATCGCCAAAGGAATAAGCTTGCGGGCACGCAAGCCTGGATAGCTGAAAGTTTATCTCTATAAAAAGTAATGAAAGGAAAAAAAATGATCTGATTGAAATAGGAGAGCAGACCAAAGCGATCGACAGGTCTGGCTGCCTTTGGGGTCAGTTTAACGAAGGGCTTCTTTATTCGCAGCTTCCCAGATTCTCTGGTATTCCGGACGAACGCTTTTATCAAGTTTATCCATAAAATTTAAAGGTAGCTTTAACCCGATTATTAAATCCTGGACGTCTGCGAGATCACGCATGCGATGGGTGGCACTTAATCCGGAGGCCAGTTTTAGTTCAATCAGTTTTTCAAGAGTGATTACCCGGATATTATCTTCTTCAATTGTCAAATCTTTTGGATCAGGAAAAGCTACCGGCTTGGGCAAGCCATCACCGGGAAATTCGCCGGAAGTAATTATCTCGATTTTGACATTGGTTTCGGTGTCGCGAAACGATTTTTCGGCTTCGGGAAAATCTAAGATATATCCACGGCCGAGGAGTTTTTCCCGAAAAAGTAACAATCCCTTCGGGGTTAATAGAATATCAACATCAAGGGTCATGCGCACAAAGCCGTGTGCGGCCAGGGCCATACCCCCGATAATGGCATAAGGAATGCCTTCGCTTGCCAGCCGTTCCGCCAGCTGCCGCATGGTTTCAAAAACAATGCCTTTTTTCATAAAAAAGTCACCTGCTAGTATGAGGATATCACCAAATGCTTTGTTTTTTCTCCCGGCGGATGAACTGGATGTTAAATTGGTATTTGCCATGACTAAAAAATAAAAAATCTACGGATATACGGTCAACTTAAATTATTACCTGCTCAATACATATGGTCTCTATTTGATCAACGCGTTGGAAATGTCTATCTTTAGTTATCAGCGTGCCCCCGGCTTCCATACAGCAGGCCGCGATCCAAACATCGTTGATCGGCATCTTGGCACCCTTTTTAACCAGAGACAAATAAATAATTCCATATTTGCGGGCAACATTATGATTGATTTCAATTATTTCTATTTGCAATTTTTTGATGACTTTTTGAAGCTTCCTTTCATTGAACCGTTGGCGGCTTCCTTTCATGAAGCCGTAGCTTAGTTCACCCAAAACAATTGCAGGAAGAAAGATGTCCTCGCCGTGGATGGCTAAAAAATCAACAACCGCGGGAAGTCCTTCGGCGTAGTCGCTGTAAATATTGGTATCGAGAACGAGCTTCACGCCCAGTCTCCTTCGTTTATTTGACTGAAGACTTCAACCGCTTGCCTTAATTCATCGGCTTCTTCATGAGTGAGCCAGCCGGCCAGTTCGCGAATCAATTGTTCCCGGGTTTTGGTTAAACCGAGTTTTTCATCCACGGCTTCGAGAATAATCGCGGTTTTAGTGGTGCCTGATTTTTTGGCTGCTTTTTGAATCAATTTATCTTTTCCAGGTGGAATTCTGAGGCTTATCGGCATGTTAGGCCCTCTTTGTATCTCAATTTTATATAATGTATCGCAGCTTATTTATTTTGTCAACTCCATAACATGAACAATAAAATCAGGTCAGGAATCAGTAGAGATAATCGTTAACTCAGGAAAATAGGTTGAATAATATCCTTTATCACTCGTTACTATTTTCCTTTCCTTTGTTTGAAGTGCATGAGCACCAATAACAAAATCGGTCAAAATGTGCTGCCTGATATTAATCTCTGAGTTGCATTCTTTGCAGATCAGTTGCGCGAGCTTTTTCCCACACCTTTGACAAATCAGAATACGGCGTTTCTTATATGTATTCCACCGTTTAGCAGCAATTACATAGATTTTCGGATCTATCTCTCCAATGATGATGCCGGTATCGCTTAGAAAATTGTTCAGTAGTTCGGAATTTTTGAATATTAAAGACAGTTCACCGTATACGAGTTTTGAAATGATTAGATTGTACCTGACTGACAGATCACCTAACAACGCAGCATAGTTTCGGCCGAAATCCGCAATTCCATTATAGATATACACAAGGGGGTTGGTATCAACAATGACGCTATTCACCGGATCTGCCTCGAATGTCATCGATTATTTGATCAATATCTTTTTTGCTGCGCTGTTTTCCTTTACCCAGCCATTTTATAAACTTGTTTTCGCGTCGGCTTTTTACAATCAGAGCCTTGTTTCCTTCAGTAATTATATCGACTTCCATTCCCGGCAGAAATCCGAACTTATTTCTGATGTCCTGGGGTATAGTGACCTGTCCTTTGCTCGTTATTCTTGGCATTGGCATCTCCCTTTCTGGTATTACTTAATTCGGATTGTAATACCAATGAAGGGAAATGTCAATTTAGAAAGTGAAAGGCCAATATTATATAAGATTATAAAAGGTCGAAGCGATCATGAGCCGGATTAAGCAGGAGGCGGTGCGAGCCAATCGCTGGAGCATCTCATGCTGCCGGATACGGTTCAATCCGTCATACGTGCGCGGCTGGATCGGCTGGATCATTTTAGTCGGGAGTCACTGCGCCTGGCATCGGTCATCGGGCGGGAATTCGCCCAGCGCATTCTGGAGCGAATTTCCACTTCCAAGGATCGGCTTTCCCGGTCCCTTGAGGAGCTCAAAGTCCTGCCTGGCAGCTAAAGTGTGAACAGGCATTGCAGGCGATTAAGGGGGATTAAAATGTGCGATGGATATCCCAGGCTGAGAATAGAAGCTATCTCAAAAAACGATTCAAAAAGTTATGTGGGAGCGGCTTTCCAGCCGCGAAAAAACTATTTCATTGCTCGATAGATCGCGGCTGGAAAGCCGCTCCCACAATTAAAAAAATTACTTAACTGAGCGGTCTAAAAACCACAAATGACGCCTTTTCTTCTGCGCAGGAGTAGACATATAGTGGTTTATTCTAGAAGCGCCTGGTGTGGCCATGCACATAATCCCCAATCCGCTTCATCCGTTCCATATCTTCTTCACCAAATGGATCGCAAATTTCTTTTAAAAAACCATTCCGTCAAAAAGCCGAATCGGGCGTAAGTCTGAATGGTTATCACCAGCCGGTCCCGCTGGCCTTGCCGGCAGAGATTGCGGATGGCCTGGCGCATGCCGGCTTTATGGCGACCGGACCCCAGGTAGAAATAGTTGCAGCCTTTTTCAAAGGCCTCCTCAAAGGCTTCGGCGGGCGCCCCGTAACTGGCTGCCAGGCCCAGCGGCCCGACTTTTAAACCGTTACCGCCCAGAATTCTCTTAGTGAATGCCGCCATGAGCAATCTCCCTGAAATAAAAATGTTGATTAGGTTGATCGGGTTGAATGGATGATTAAGTAAGGTAGATTATACTGTTCGGCCTTTTACTTTCAGCGGGTTGTTCAACATCTGGCTTGGTGACTTCATCCAGGATGAACGCCGGGCTGTCAGCTATTCATTATTCCTTTTTGTCCCATAGCCTTATCATGAAACGCTCCTCGTCCTCTATCAAATCGGGCGAAGTTCCGTTGTGTTTCTGCATTTCTTTAACGATTTTTCGAGGCACTCCCATTCCCATATGTTCAAGATAACCGTAGTCTCTCATAACGTCTTTGAGCAGTTGATTTCGGGCTGAACGGCAGCCCGTTATCATACGCTGTGGCGTGATGCCGTTAGGAAGACGTCCTGGGGAAATCACCTCTAATCGATCTTCATAAATAGACAACTCCACGGTCGTACTAGACAATAGGTAGTCTCGATGAACAAGGGCGTTGACAATGGCCTCCCTAATCGCTTCTTCCGGATACGACCATCGTTCCTCGCGCCTTGCGCCATCGGCAAGGCTGGCTGAGACTTTTGTATTTCTCCTTGTGAATTCTACCGCTTGTTCAACGAGTCCATTCTCAACAAGCCCTTCACTTCCAAACACAGCCGTCATAGGGCCACGAATAGCTATGCGTTCTTTGGCGGCATAATCCTTTTCCTTTCCAGGATAGGCTACGGCATCTATTCCTGCTTGAGGCAGGAAACGATTCGGGTTAGCGCAAAACAGAAGCAAGCCCGCTACGGTCGCCGGCGTCATGCCGTCTTCTTCAACCAGGAATTCAGTGTTTATAAGCAAGTGTTGCCAGGCATCTGCATCATCAATATCCGGCGTTTCTTGAGAACGGATGCGTTGAAAGTAGTCGTTTAACCGTCGATAGTCAAAATCGGCTGGGGACGAGCCCGACACGCCGCGCACCTCTAACCGAAAGGCCCCGCGCTGCTGGAATAATCGCTCCAGTTCCTCGGCACTGGCTTCCCGGCTCTGTGTTCCAACACGAATATAGTAGGTTCGGTGGTTATTATGCCACACATGATGAACCGCCCATCCGCGGTCAACTTGAACAACCGATAGATCTTTCCCCGGCTCCACATCGCGGATGATTTCGTAATATGGGATTATCTCAGGCCGGATCTTATCTCTGCAGGTCGTCATCACCCATTCCTCCAAACTATCTCTGCTTGTCCCCGCTACACTGCCGTCATCGTCTATGCCCAGAATCACTCGGCCGCCCCGCAAGTTTGCAAATGCAACAAGCTCTTTAGCCAATGCCCGGTTGTCTATGGTGTCACGCTTGAACTCAATTCCTGAGCTCTCGCCGTTCTTGATTAGCTCATATAGCTCTGTCTTTGTCATTTGATTACCCCTTAAAACCCATATTTTAATCGGCGCATCTCAAAAGCGTCCTTTCCCCCCTCGAGGACCTCTTCAACAAGTTCACGGACCAGGCGTGTGTCGATGGATCCCATATGCTCCTGAGAAAGCTTTGCTTTTCCTTGCTCCGCCTCACCGTACGCGGTTAAACCGACAATCAATTCAGCGTCTCCCAACACCGGAATGTTGGCGTTATGCGTAGCAAAAATAAACTGGCGTCGGCGTTTTTCTTCTCTCATTTTTGGTACTATTCCGTCGGAAATAAAACGATTATCAAGATCGTCTTCAGGCTGGTCCACAACCAAAGGCGCACTCGACTCAAGCAACAAGAGAAGCAGAACCGCAGTCGCTTTCTGCCCCGTGGAAAGGTCTTCAAGAGTCTGCCACATGGGAGATTGATCGTCGGCGGCAACATTTAATTTAATGGCCGTGGTCGGCGGCAATTCCAATTCCTCTACTTGCATGATGACATCGGGTTTCGCTTGGGCAATGCGCTCGGATTGACTGGGTGGAATGTTGAACTGCCGGGACAGCGCCTCCCGGCCTCCTCTACATGCTGAAGCAAAAATCGGCAGAGAAAATTCCGTGCTTTTCGTCAAAGTCTCAATCGCTTCGGACAATCGCCCGCCGATCTGATCTCGCAGAAGCTGAGCCAACGGCTCCCTGTTGCCGCCTGCAGCCACCTCGACCAAAACACTTCCCTCAAGTTTACTATTTACCTTTTTCGCTGCACGCTCGATATTTCGGAATTCCTCGGCCTTTACGTCTTCCCACTCGGAGAGCAGGTTGCGTCGTTCTGTTTCATGTTCTTTCAAATCGCGCTGCAGCCGGGCTTGCCTTTCCTTTAGCGGGCGAAGTTCCTCAATTTGTCGTCGCAAGCGGATGAATTCTTCACCATCAATCTTTGATTTCTGCAGTTCGCGCAGGATGGCCTCATAGGCTTCCATAACCGCCGTTTTCCGTTCCTCCCACTGCATTCGTATTTCGCCTAAGCCGGTCTCCGCATTTTCGATAGACTGTTTTATTTCGGCGGCGATTCGATTCATATCGTTGGCCAATTGTTCCAGTATACCGTTCGCATCGCTCAAAATATCCTTTCCAGGGAGGCTCTCCAGGGCTTTTTCAGATATGAAGGCACGGTCGATGGGGAGCGTATTTTTAAGCTGATTCAAAAGTTCTTTGAAGGAGTCTACCCGTTCCTCTGAAGTCTTAAGCACCCTTTCTTCCCGAACAAGAAGGCTCTGCTCCTTCAGCTTTTCTTCAAGCCCGGCATCCTGGAACCGGCGCAACGTTTCCTCAAAGGCCGGCAAAGTGGCCAGGCGCTCCTCAATTTGGGTAAGCTCTTTTATGGTTTCAAGCAAACGCCCGCGCGAACGCTCCAAATGCCGGCGGACGCTGCTTTTACGTTTTACAATCTCGGTATCACGCTCAACGAAACGGTCGAGAAGGCGTGTGAGCTTATCTCGGCTTTTCGTGAGTTCTGAAATCTCGTGTTGTCCATATATTTCGGTCTGGGGAACCACATCGGCAGGCGTCAGATTGAGAACGTTGCCGGTCTCGTCTTTGACAACCGGGGGATTTGGAATCGTCCTTTCGATCAGGTAATCGCGCTTATCCGGATGGTAGGAACGGACCAGCATGGATATCTTTGTGCCGCTTCGAAGCACCTGGCGGATAATACCGGTATGAGATTTGAGGGCTTCTTCGCCGAGGGGTTCCATGCCAAGAACATAACGGATACTTTCAATGATCGTTGATTTGCCTGTTCCCCGGCCACCGATGAGGACATTCAGGTTCTCATTCAAATGAAGTGCCGCACCATCCAGAAAACCGCCCTGCCACGTCATGACAATAAACTCGGTGTGCTCCTCCGGTGATGGATCACCGGCCAGACGTATCCTGGAAGCAGGATCAAGAAAGGCTTGCCTTAATCCCTCGAGGGTAACGTTTGACATCTTTACCCAGCAAGACGAGCCGGGCTTTTCTAAATCCTCCGGACTTGATACATCCTGAGCGTTGATAACCGCAACAGGTCTATCACGACGATAATCGGGATTTTTGTTGAGCAGAATCGGTTTGAGGTTCTGCGGGGCATCTTCCGCCGGGCCGGGAAGGGAGCAGGCAAGAAGATGTTTGGATTTCCAAGTCGCCATGCGGGCTTGATTATCAAGCACTTGCAACAAACCCTTTTCGCTCGCCACATGGGCGGCAATGCTTATACAGTTCCATTTGACTGACTCCCGCATTAATTCATGCACATCATATTTGATGGCTGTTGGCGGATTGGACTGGTCATGGATGCCGCAGTCTCCCAATATGCCGTTGCAGCGCTCCCAGGAGTCGTCCGGTTCGAAAAGCAGTAACATGTGAACCCCCTCCTTGGTTTCCACCTCTGCCCCGGGGAAAACAATGACGCCGGCTGCCCGGAATGCTTCGGCCAGCAGTTGACCGGTACTGCAGCGCTGGTGATCGGTAATGGCGATCACCTTGATACCGATTTTCTGACACGCCTCTACTATCGCAGCATTGTAATCCGCTTCATTGCTGAATGCCGTTGCTTTATTGTGGCGCACAGCGTACCCAAATGGATTGACTTGAAGTGCGCAACGAAAGAAACGAGCA
>JAFDDW010000448.1 GCA_019310665.1 Deltaproteobacteria bacterium | reverse complement strand
GCTCCATGCGCCCGGTTGCATCCAACGCAACCCGGAGTGGTCGCGCACTGAACCGACGCATCGATATCATTATTACGCCTGAAGCTGTTAGTGCCCCATAGTGTTGTGTCCCAGATGTAATTTAAAAAAACCCGGATTGATATAGTAGTACATTCTTTTGAAGGATGAAATTGGAATTTTTTATATTCAAAAACGCCACCATTTTTAGATAGGCTTTTCGACTTTTTTTAATGTATTTGTGGAACACTACAATAGTTGTTCCCGTCTTTATAAACCCGGCAAAGCAGCCCCCTTAAATTCAGGGATCCTGTTTCCGGGCTGTCTTGAAAGCGATCGTCGATGATAATGTTGATGTTGGACGCCTTCCATCCGTGCAACTCATATTTTGCTTCTTCGGGAAACCACCAGCCGAAATCAGCACAAACCACCCGGGGATGCAAACTTTCCGCAAGAAATGCCTTCTGTTTCACCCGACCCTGTTTGGTTTCAATGTAAACCCAGTCGCCGTCCTCAATAGAATTTTCGGCCGCCGTGTCCGGATGAAGGTAAATCACCGGTTCCGGATGTCCCTGCCGTAATGACTTGATCTGCCTGCCGCAGGAATGTAGATAGTATATGGATTTTTTGGTTGTCAAAATCAGGGGATAGGTCTGCGCTAAGTCGGGCTCACTTAAAGGCGAATCCGGCGGTTCCCGGTAGATGGGCAGGGGGTCAAAACCCCAGGACTCCAGTTGGTTGGAATACAGTTCCACCTTGCCGGACGGGGTCTCAAAACCGCTTTTCTCATATTTGCGGTATGCGGTTGCACCGGCAACCACGCCTTTATTCTTAAACTCATTAAAGGTTAAGCCGGTTGGCTTTAAAACCTCATCGAGCAAGTCGTTGCTATTATTCCAGAACAGGTCCTGTAACCCCAGGCGTGAAGCCAGCCCGCTGGTGATTTCAAAATCCGACCGGCATTCACCGATCTGTACCACTTTTTGTTGGACTTGAGCAAAAGGATAATAGGGCGGGGCAACAACACTGTCATACTCAAGAAAGGTGGCGGCCGGCAACACAATATCCGCCAGGGCTGCGGTGGGAGTCATAAAAAAATCGGAAACCGCTAAAAAATCCAGTTTCTTGAGGGCTTGATAAGTCCGATCGGCATTGGTGTACGTCATAAGCGGGTTGGATGCATGGACATAGAGGCCTCGAACCGGATAAGGATTCTCATCAATAATAGCATTTATCAGACTTTTGGGCAGCACACGCCGAAAGAGGGGCAGCTGGTTTTGTTCTGCGCCGATCCGTTTCGCCCACACCTGCGGTCCGATCCGATTGCGCAAAGTGATATCAGAAGCCCCTTGCCCGGCCAGGGGATAAGATGGTAACAGGTCACCGCCAGGAACGTCAAGATTGCCGGTTATGGCCCTGAGGATCGAAATGGCCCTGGCCGTCTGAAAACTGTTAACCCCATGATCCACGGCATTACCCCATTGGATAACGGCCGGTTTGGAACGGGCATAAAATCTGGCGGCTTCTTCAATCTTCTCCGGGGCCAGCCAGGTTATTTGAGAAACCATTGCGGGTGAGTATTTGCGAACATGATCTTTAAGGCGATTAAAACCGACCATAAAGTGCTCGACAAAATCCCGATCATAGAGTTTCTGGTCAATAATCACATGAATCATTGCCAGCGCCAGGGCAAGGTCCGTACCCGGCCGCAGCTGAAGCCAGGTGTACGCTTTTTTAGCGAGCAGCGTCTGGACCGGATCCACAACGATCAGTTCGGTCCCGCCTTTGAGCTGCCGAACGGTTCTGAAATGCTCTCCGATACGGGTTTCAACAAGATTGGCGCCCCAAACAACGATACAGGCAGGCCCGCTTTCATAATCGGGAACCGTATAAGAGCCGCAGGTCATTTTCGAGGCAAAAAGCCGCGGTAGAAAGCAAATATGGCCGGTCGTTGAAAAATTTGGGGTTCCAAAAGCATTGGCCAGCCGCTCATTATAGTTATCGATCAAACCCTTGGCCGATCCCTGTATAAAAGCCACCTGTTCCGGCCCATGTGCATCCCGGATGGCGGCCAATTTATCAGCGATGGTGCCCAGAGCTTCATCCCACGATACCCGGGTCCATTGGCCGCGGCCCTTTTCTCCGATTTGCTTCAGAGGATGGGTTAAACGCTCCGGGTGGTACAGGAGTTCAACCGCGGCCCGCCCTTTGGGGCACAGGACACCATAATTTACAGGGCTGTCAGGGTCTCCTTTTACAGCTGTGACCTTCCCATTTTCGACCTGAATTAACACCCCACAGCCAGCAAAACACATGCCACAGGTGCTTTTGACTATTTTTGGTTCAGCCATATAGAATGTTGCCCCGCATTAAAATGATGGTTTAAAAAAAACAGTTTTACTGTATCAGGATATAAGGTATTGTTTACATAAAAATCAATTAAATATTAACGCCGAATTGGGGAATTTAGGGATTGAGGGATTAAAGGAAAAAATCAATCAATTAAAATAGATAGAATTCATTCAATTCCTAAATCAGACCCGTGTCCAATTTTCATGCAATCCCACGACAGCTAAAGAGTCCCCGCTACTTTTCTAAACTGAATGACGAGGTCTGTACATAGTATAATTTGACAATTTCCCAATATGACGCAATATGATGGGAAGTGTTAGAAAGGCTGAAAAGCAAATACAAGATTTGATAAACACCAAACACTGATGAATTCGACGCAAGCCGAAGTCATCAAAGGTGACCCACATGAAAATCATTGAACATTTCAAATGCTTTTGTTCTTTCTGGAAGCCAACCCTGGCAAGACGCATAACCTTATATTTTTTAATTTTCGGCCTGATTATCTTTCTGGTTACGTCTATCCTTTACACCATCGCCGGCAAAAAACAATTCGTAAACTCAACCAGCAAAGTAATTCACCATCAATTTTCTCTATTGGAAGGCAGCGGCGAACCCGATTTCATCTGGCAGAGCATCGGCCAGCCGCACCCGGAGTTTCATCGTTTGATGGAGATGCTGGTCAGCATTTCTTCAAGTTTCTATTGGGCTTCGGATATTTCCATCTACAGTAAACCGATCAATGGTTCGTCATGGTCGCGACTGTATTTTTCGGACAGCCCCATTCTGCATGCAGAGCTGGTTGCGGATAGGTATACCCCGAAGCTGGATCACTGGCTGGAGAAGCGTTTCCATCGGTCGGATGCCAGGATATTTTCTGCCAATGGCCCGCTTTCGCTTTTCGTAAATATTACCGGCAAAAACGATGGCAACAACTATCTTCTTAAAATAAGTGTTGCCAGCGCAGGAATAACCGGCTTCATGAAAAATCAGATCAAGCATTTTGTCGTTTTTTTT
>JAFDDW010000447.1 GCA_019310665.1 Deltaproteobacteria bacterium | reverse complement strand
ATGAAGAATTTCCGGCCCAATGCGGGGTTCTGTTTGAAAAACGGACCGAGAAATTTATCGACATGGAATGTCTGGCCATGATGGGGATGCTGTTTTTCGAATATTTGAAAAAAGAAAGCCACCTTTAGAGTCTTAGTCGTGGATTTTTGGTATTTTATCCCTTTTGGTTTCGACTTATCCGGGTTAGGGTTTAGCTTATCCGGTGTTGCACGGTAAAAGATGCCTCCTGATCACGCTGCCGATTTCCGCTTGCAGATTTTATGAAATTGGTTCAATATCGAAATCATAATTGAAAAAACATATATCATTTCAGTAATTTTAGGCATTTCTTCACAGGAAATGGATATTGACGATGGGCAACAAGAAAATTTTGGTGGTGGATGACGAATCGGATATGAGGATTTTTGTTTCGACCGTCGTGGAAACCATGGGGTTTACAGCGACTGCTGCCAAAGACGGGACTGAGGCCTTAGAAAAGGCCAGAGCGGATCGGCCGGCGCTGGTAATCCTTGATGTCATGATGCCCAAAATCGAAGACGGAATACGAACCTATCAACAGTTTAGAAAGGATGAAGGGCTTTGCCGCATACCCATCATTATGTTATCTGCCATTGCCAAAAAAACCTTTTTTCATTCTATCAGAGTGTTGAATCCTCAAAGCGGAAGGCAGATCCCCGAACCTGAGGCCTATATGGAAAAACCCCCCGATGCCGAAGAACTCTGCAGGTTAATAGCGGAGCTATTGCCGCAGGAAAACTGAATCGTTCATGCCCCTAGCGTGTAACCGTGGTAAAATTTTTTAAAAAAATTCAGCGCAGCCTGATTTTCAAATTGCTCATCCTGGTCGGTCTGAGCCTGTTTCTCAGTGTATCCGTCTGGGCTTATTTTAATATCAAATACCAGAAAAAAAAACTGATGGACGGCATCGTTTCGAGCGCCGATACTTTAACCACCACCATTAAGCTCGGTGCCTACTATGCCATGATGAACAATTTAAGAGATGATATTAGCCGGATTATAAAAAAAGTCGCTACGGCCAAGAATCTTGAAAACATACGAATCTACAATAAAGAGGGTCAGATAAAATTTTCAAACTTCCAATCGGAAGTCGATCAGGTCACCAACATTAAATCCGAGGCCTGCTTTGTATGCCATCGCTCGGACCCGCCCCAGTCGCAACTGAAGCTGGCCGAAAGAACCCGCATCTTTTACTCGCCGCAAGGTTATCGACTGCTGGGAATCCTCAGCCCGATTTACAACGAACCCGGATGTTCATCAAATAGCTGCCATGTTCACCCCGAGGGCAAGCAGGTACTGGGGGCTTTAGATGTTATTGTGTCGCTGGATGAGACCGATAAGGAAATATTCCTTTTTCAAAAGTGGCTGGTGGGTTTTGCCATTTCCGTATATCTATTAACTTCTGCCGCCATTTTATTTTTTATTCTACGATTTGTTAAACGCCCCGTTAATAAAATGATGAATGAAACCCAGCTGATTGCAAATGGGGAGTATTTCTCACAGCTCGAAGTCGACCAGGAAGATGAAATGGGTCAGCTGTCGGTGGCGATTAACAAGATGAGTAAAAAAATCGGCGAAAAACAGCAGGAACTCAACAAGCAGAGAAATGAATACCAGACGCTGTTTGAACGGGTACCCTGTACTATCACGGTTCAGGATCGTAACTACAGGCTGATCCGCTACAATCGGGAATTCAGTCAAAAATTCAATCCCCAACCCGGCGATTATTGTTACGCCGCCTACAAGGGACGGAACCAGAAATGTGCGATCTGCCCGGTTGAGCGAACCTTTGAAGACGGCCTGTCGCATTTCAGCGAGGAGAAGGGCCTCAACAAAGATGGAACGCCGACCCACTGGATTGTCAATACTGCTCCCATAAAGAACGAAAAGGGAGAAATTGTGGCCGCCATGGAGATGAGTCTTGACGTGACCCACGTCAAATTGCTGGAAGAAGAATTGGAGAAATCAGAGAAGAAATATTCCGCCATCTTCGACAATATCCCCAACCCGGTCTTCGTCCTGGATATGGAGACCCTTGACATACTCGACTGTAACGACAGTGTTGAAGCTGTTTATGGATATAAAAAAGATGAAATCATCCAAACATCTTTTTTGCAGCTGTTCAGAGAAGAAGAAAGAAATCACTACCAGAATTTGATCAAAACATCGTCGGTCATCAACCAGGCCAGACATTTCAACGGCAGCGGTGATCTGCTTTTCGTAAACATTCGGATTTCACCCTCTGACTATCCGGGAGGGAAAGTGCTCCTGGTTACGACCAGTGATGTTACCAAACGGCTCGAAGCCGAACAGCAGTTAATCCAGGCCAGTAAAATGGCCACCTTGGGCGAGATGGCCACCGGGGTGGCCCATGAACTTAACCAGCCCCTTTCGGTTATTAAGACGGCCAGTCGCTTCTTCATAAGGAAAATCGATAGAAAAGAAAAGATCGAAGATGAGATCTTGTCTACGATGGCCAAAGAGATCGATTCTTATGTCGATCGCGCGGCTAAGATTATTAACCATATGCGACAGTTTAGCCGCCAATCGGATCTAACTCTGGAAAAGGTCCGGATAAACGATGTACTCGAACGGGCGCTTGAAATTTTGGGCCAGCAGCTAAAAGTCAGAGGAATTGAGATCGTGTGGGATCTTGCGCCCGATCCGCCCCAGATATTGGCCGATCCCGATCGGTTGGAACAGGTTTTTATCAATCTTTTGATCAATGCCCGGGATGCCATCGATGAAAAATGGCAATCCCAGCCTCATCAAAAAGGAGAAAAGAAAATTACACTGAAAACCAGCTCCGATGATAAAAAAATTACCGTTGAGGTAGGTGATTCAGGGCCTGGGATTCCGGATTCGATGCTGGAACGAATATTCGAACCATTTTATACCACCAAAAAAGTCGGTCAAGGCACCGGACTGGGTCTTTCCATCAGCTATGGAATTGTCAAAGATTGCAAGGGCAGTATCCAGGCCGTTTCCAAAAAAAATGAAGGCGTCCGCTTCATTATCAAATTTCCAATCGCCAGAGAAAAGTGATGGAAAAATCAATCCTGTTAGTCGATGACGAGGAAGGAATTCGCAAGGTTTTAAGCATTTTGCTTGCGGATATGGGGTATCGTGTGCATACGGCTGCATCGGGCGTCGAAGCCCTGCAAATTTTCAAGGATATCCGGCCGGCGATTGTGTTGACCGATATAAAGATGCCCGAGATGGACGGCCTTGAGCTTTTGCGAACGTTAAAACGGGTGAGCCCCGATACCGAAGTTATCATGATTACCGGACACGGCGATATGGACCTGGCCATAAAAAGCGTTAAATATGAGGCCACGGATTTTGTGACCAAACCC
>JAFDDW010000446.1 GCA_019310665.1 Deltaproteobacteria bacterium | reverse complement strand
CCCGGCCAAACGAGTTGGCGGTACACAGAGCAGGGTCAAATCCTTATGCCCCTTTAAAGTTCCTTTCAAACTTCCGGCTCTGGCGCTGCCGATACTATATTCTGGATCTTTTTCAGACCGGAAACAGTTCCATGCATTTTTCTGAAAGGCGATTGCGGCACCCTTTGCGTTAATGAATTTCTCGGCCAATTTGAAAACCCTTGAGCTTTCTTCTTGTTCCAGCTTGCGAAGCGCCCTAACGCCAATAAGCTTTTGAACCCCGGCCACCCCACCCCAGGGTCCACCCGGGGCACTGGGTAAAGTGATAAACACGCATAGCCCAATCCGATAAGGCGAATCATACGCCAGGTCAAGCAGTTGCCTTTGGCGTATTTTATTTAGATCATCGACCGGCCGGTTTCTGTCGTAGGACAGTTCCAGGACCCCTGAATCCTTGAGAAGGTATCTCCAAAAGCGGTGTTCGGTCCCATTTCCTTCAAAGGAGAAGAACATGCCGTTTGCAACCGATTGGCTGGCAGGATTACCGAGGACCAGGAGGAGAGGGGGTCTGTCATCGCGCTTTTTGGGAATTAACTGCTCGGATAGATAATACAACCGGTTCCCGGTTTTTTTGAAGATTTTTGGGTTGTGCGGATCGGATTCCAGAAACGCATCCCATCTTTGTTCAAACCGTTCTCTTTCACGACTGGTATCAAATAATAGATCGAGATTGATTTTACATTCTAATTTAATTGAGTTCGTCTGGCGACAGGTCAAGAGTTTTGGTGAAGTCGTCATAGTATTCTAGGGATGCCCTTCACTTATTAAGTTTTCGACAGATTTGATGTTGATCAATGGTCTTGGTAAATTTAATGGAGTTTTTTTTATTTAATAGCGTGTTCTTGGGGACGCCCTTTAGTTTTTCACATTCGCTCTAATTTTTCCTAATTTTCATTGTGTTATCGATTTAATCTGATAATCAACGAGAATTTCCATTTTTCAAACTGCTTTTTCTTATTATTCATTCGAGCGCCTTTTGCTCGCCCAAGAAGTTATCCACATATTTATTCCCACATTAATGTGGTATTCCCACTTTCACCCTTTTCGCCTCCATTTGGCGTCTCTGCCCCTTCCCAGCATTTCCAGTCGCCCTTGCTCCCGCCAGCGGTTCATGACGAGCCGGATTGTATCGCGGCTCACATTGGGGCAAAGTTGCTCTACATCGGCAATGCCAAATGGGCTTATCATGTTGTCAAGGGCATATTCCACCATTTCGGTCTTGGCGCCGCGTTGCGGCCGCTGCCTCTTGGCCCGATCCTCGAATTCACGGTAAGCCCTCCGCGAGACCGAAAGAAGGTAAGTGAACCATGGCATGACATCATGTTTCCCTTCATGCCATTCCGAGGAACTGGTTTTCAGGGTTTCATAGTAGTCCTCCTTGGTCTGCTCCACGATCCGTTCTAAACTGACGTATCGTCCGACCTCGTAACCGTAGTGGTAACATGTGAGGAGGATTAGCAACCTGGATATGCGGCCGTTGCCGTCCCTAAATGGATGGATGCAAAGGAAATCCAGAATAAAGCATGCTGATGCCATAAGTGGCGTGACCTGCAACTGGTCAATGGCATGGCGATACGCCAGGCACAGCTCCTCCATTGCCTTTGGAACGAGGTCAGGGGCGAGCGGCCGGAAGCGGACCTCTCGTCGCCCGTCAGGAAAGATCTCGATGATGTCGTTGGGCGTGTTTTTCCACTGCCCTGCATCCCCACTTGTTGTGCCGCCCTGAGCCAGGGCATGGAGGCGCAAACAGGTTTCCGGCGTGATGGGTATCTTGCGGTAATCCGTGTGTATCCAGTTTAGCGCCATCCGATAGCCAACGATCTCTTCCTCCGAGCGGTCGCGAGGGCGAGTATTGCCGATTACAAGGGGGCGCAAGCGATTTCTCTCAACAGTCACCCCCTCAATTCGATTGGATGATTCGGTGCTCTCGATCAATGCCATTTCCCTAAGAGACTTCAGAACCTGGGAAGACTGCTTTTCATAAAGCTGTTGGCGCCCCTTGGATTCGGCTAAACTTTCCAGCAGCCACACAATGGAAAGGGAAAGTTTCGTATTCTGAAGCCGTGTACCCCGAAAACTCATCATATTGTATGTCCTCCACAAATTGCCACCTTGATGTTCACGCAGCTGATCAAACTCGGGGACGTTGTTGACTGAGTTGACTAACTATTATCGCTATACGCCATAGATAGAAGGTCCACTCATTCATTTTTATTATTTGCCGTAACCATACTCCCCTAAGCCCTTATAGCAAACTTCTTTTTACGATGCCATTCTAAATTATTTTTGTCAGGCCAATAAATTTGCTTGGCAGGTTTAAAAATAGGTCGATCTATCAGCGTTAGTATGTGGCCAAGATAATTCTGTTCGGTTCGAACTCGTTTTGAGACCAGAACCTCATAATCTTTTCCGACACCCATATTTACAGCCTTTAGTTATTCAGTTTTCGACAGTTTTGCTATTTTAAATGATAGCTTTAAAAATTTTTTTTATTCACCGCCCGCTACGCTCGAGTCACAGAGTTCGCAGAGTGACTTAAATTTTTATCCAATCAGGAGACGGCGATTGGATAAAACAACTCAACCCTGCTGGTTGGTCAGCTGCTCAGCCCATAAATTTCTCGAAGAGTGCCAATTACCTGGCCGACAGCGGTTCCCTTAAGCCCAAAAGGTTTCAAGCTCAGAGGAGGGTCCGCTTCAACCTCTTTGAGAAATTTGTTTAAATCCTCCCCGATCGAGCCAGGCAGAGCTAAGCGTGTATCCGGCTCTATTATTTGAATTGATCAATCCCCTTTACCATGTAATCTGCTCCATCATTTTCTCCAGCGCCGATTCCACCCGCTCGTCATCATTGGCTTGCAAACTCAGGTATAGGGAAAACCGGTCCACTACGTCGCCTTTTTCAAACAGCCGCGGAGAATAGCTCCAGATTTCCAACTGACAGGCATCCGGTTCGGCAATAGTCAGCTCCATGACGTCGTTCCGGTTTTTGATTTTTTTCCATTTCTTACCGGCCATGGCAAGTACGGGGTTAGCGGGCTCCGCCAAAGCAAAATAGTGTGCTAACCCTGTTAGCCCTGCCTTCACACCCAGCGGTTCATCGATGAAATTTTTTACCCACAAGCGCTTTTTAACAGGGTTGCGCAAGAATTTGCGGGCCTTTTCCCACAGCTTTTTTTTGTTCCGATCAAAACGCAAGACCCGCTCTCTACCCTCCATGGCTATAAAAACCTTGGGGACGCCCTTCAGTTATTCAGTTTTGGACAGTTTTGATTTTGATCATTATCAATTTTTCCTGCGGCCTTTCCCATATTTGGCCTGGCTTTCTTTTAGATAAC
>JAFDDW010000445.1 GCA_019310665.1 Deltaproteobacteria bacterium | reverse complement strand
AGGACGACATCGGCAATTTGGGCCGTTTCACTGTTGAGGATGTCCTGCACGACCAGGAGTTCTAAATTTTCGAGGGCCTTTTTCACCCGGCCGGACTCGGGCAGCGCCCGCAGCGGATTTTCCCCCATAATATACAGGGCTTTCAAATTGCCTTTCTCAGCCGCCGCGATCACCCGCGCCATATTGAGTCCGGGGTCCGGTGAAATACTTGTTTTCCAGGTTTTTTCCCAGTTTTTTCTGGCAGTATCATCATCAATGGGTTGGCGGCCGGGAAGAAGGTCGGGTGCGGCTCCCATATCTGTTGCGCCCAGCTGATTGTTTTCCCTGGCGAGAACAAATATTCCTGCCCCGGGAGAACCCAGGCTGCCGGTCATCAGGGCCAGATTGAGAATGGCGCCCAAAGTATGCAGGGCGTATTTTTGCTGGATAATCCCGTGGCCGACGACGATGGCGATTTTTTTCCGTTTTATTAATTTTGCGGTCTTATTTATGGCGGCTGTTTCCAGGTTTGTCAGACGGCTGATCCTGTCCATGTCCAACGATGACAGACCATATCGAAAAAGGCTGAAGCCCTCCGTGTATTGGTCTACAAATGAGGAATCGTAAGTCTTATCTTCATGCAGCAGGGCGGCCAGGCCGTTGATCAGCTCCAGATCCGATTGCGGCTTGACGGCCAGCCAGACGGAAGCGAAGGCAGCCAGTTCGGTTTTGCGCGGGTCCACGACGATTAAGGGGATGCCTTTTTGAGCCGCTTTTTTAAGATAATAGCTGACCACCGGAACAGAATGATTCGGGTCGGCCCCCAGGACTAAAATGGCTTCCGCTTTTTCAAGATCGGCAAGCCGATTTAGACGATAGCCGCCGTCTGTCTTTTGATCCAAAACCTTCATCAGGGACTGCCCGAATATGTATCCGCCGTTGTCGATATTATTGGTGCCGATCATGGCCCGGGCGATTTTTTGAAAGAGGTAATTTTCTTCGTTGGTGCATTTGGATGAGCCTAAAAAGGCGATGCTCTGCGGACCGTTTTCATTTTTAATCTCAATCAATCTTTTTGTGATTAAGTCCAAGGCGTCATCCCAGGCCATGGGAACCAGCTCGCCTTCTTTGCGGCCCAGGGGGCTGATCAAGCGTTGGGGCGAGTTTAGGAAATCATGGGCAAAATGCCCCCGGACACACAGGGTCGCGCCGTTGACGCTTTCAGGTAACTGGGCGGGGTTGACATCGATGATGTGTTCACCCGTGGCGCCCATGACCAGACGGCAGCCCACCGAGCAGAACCCGCAGATGGAAACGGCTTCGCGCTCAGGGGTTCCCACGTAACGAGAGCTTTTGGCAGACAGGGCGCCGGTCGGGCACATGCTCACACAGGTTCCGCAAAACGTGCAGTTGGACTGCTCCAAACCCAATTCATAGACGGTGGCAGGGCGCGATCCGAAACCGCGCTGGTTATAATCGATGGCACCGACGACCACCAGTTCATGATCGGCCCGGATGCACTTGCCGCAAAGGATACATTTGCTCAGATCCCTTATTATAAAAGGGTTTGCTTCTTCAAAGGGCTTGTAATTTGGCATGTGGTAAAGACCTGTTTCGCCCACACCCAGCTGGGCCGCCACCCAGCGCAGCTGGCAGCGGTTTCCTTTACTGCAGACAATGCAGGATTCCGGATGTTCGGCGATCATCAGGCGCGCAATATTACGACGGTGGCGGATGATGCGTTCGGTTGCGGTTTGAATAACCATATCCGGAACCACGGGAGTGACACAGGAGGCCATGAGACGTCCGGTCTTTTCATCTTCCACCAGACACATCCGGCAGGCACCGAATGGTTTCAGATCAGGATGGTAACAGAGTTTGGGAATTTTTATGCCGTTTTGCTCAGCCGCCTCCAGAATGCTTGTTTCGGCCGGACAGATGATTTTCTTGCCGTCGATGGTCAAGGCGATGGTTTCCAAGGGAAGGACTCCTTATTTTTGCGGGTGCGTGTTACGTGTTGCGAGGGTTGAATCGGAAAGCCATCATTTTTACCCGTAACTCGGAACGCGCAACCCGGATTATTTCAGTTTGGCGGCATCAAGATACAGTTTGAGCTTCTCTTCTCCTCCGATGGTGATAATATGGACTCCCTGGCACAGATCCTTCAGGCCGGTGACGATATCGGAAAAAATCTCGATGCTGGCTTTTTGGTTGTCCGGCGCACGTGCCATTTTCTGGATAATCCAGTCAGGAACCATGCCGGATTTAAGGTGACGATTTAGAAATCGGGCCATGCCGGCGGTTCGTAAAATCATGACTTCCGCAATCACCGGAACCCCGAACGTTTGCGTCTGTTTCAAAAATTTCTCGAACTGATCCACATCAAATACCGGCGTCGTTAGAAAGTAACCGGTGCCGAGTTTGGTCATTTCCTCCATTTCTTTCATTTCCAGATCCGGAACATTTTTCCCCCACGAGGATTCAACTCCTGAGCCCAGGAGAAATTCGGCTTTGGATTTCAACGAATCCCCCTCCACCGTCCGGCCCTCGCGGATGTGTTCCAGCACGGATTGCAATTTGCCGGCATCCACGTGAAAAAACATCATTTCCTGCAAACTGTCTCCGGTAATACGGTAATCTTCGGTAAAGACCAGCAGGTTATCAATACCGGCGTTGTGGGCCTCCACCAGGTCATTTTGCAGCTGGAGGCGGTTCTTATCGCGGGTCGTGGTCTGGTAAATCGGCTCAAGCTGGCTTTTGTTCAACAATTCGCAGGTTTTGATGGTATCCCCGACGAAACCCTCCAACTCCACCTCGGACAGCGACACGCCATCCACCCGTCCGCGCACATTGCTTAAACTGCGGACAAGATCTTCCGGTTCCTGGTCAATGGGTGATTGGACTTCTGAAGTGACGACGAATTTCTTTTTTTTCAGGGCGTCTTTAAGCTTCATTTTTTGCCTCCCGTAAACGAATGACGAATGGCGAATGACGAATGAAGAATTGTGGAATTCGCTACGCTTTGTCATTTGAAAGGGTTAAAATCGATAGAATGCCTTCAATAGTCATTCGACATTCGTCATTTAACTATCGAAGGCCTAAGAGTCGGGCGACTTCTTCTTTCAACTGGGGCAGCGGAAACGGCTTGGAAAAGCATGCATCCGCTCCGTGCTCCTTCATCTTCTTGAACTTATCCTCATCCAGATAAGCGGATAAGACGATGATCTTGGTATCCTTGGTGTCCGGATTTTCCTTAATTTTCTTACAAACCTCATAGCCTTTGATGTCGGGCATCATGATGTCCAGGATCAGCAGGTTGGGCCTGAAATGACTGACCTGTAATCCGGCCTCAAACCCGTCGGAGGCGGAAATCACTTCGTAATCGAATTCATCCTCCTCCAG
>JAFDDW010000444.1 GCA_019310665.1 Deltaproteobacteria bacterium | reverse complement strand
CGGTTCCTCTCCGGGTGCGGGCGGCCGGCACCATGGAGGCGTCATCTTCGCAGTCGTGATCCACAATTCGATAAGTATCCACGACCTCCGGACCGTACATGTATAGCTGCTCTTGCCGGGTACTGTGACGGTGCATGCCGTTGCCGATCACAAAGACAATATTTTCTCTTTTAACGCCGGCGGCTTCAATGAGGCCCAACAGGGGCAGCAATAGTCCTTTTTGCCCTTTGTAGGGCGCCGGTCGGGTAATGTCGGATACCGTGATGCAAACCGTGAGGTCATCCACCGCTTTGTCCCTGGCATGTATTATTTCGGATAGGGTCGGCGAACCGGTCGGCTGATTCAAGGCCCGGGTAATCGAAGCCGCCGAATCCACCAGGCACGGCATAGATGGCATGCTCAATATAACACAGTCATCAGGGACCTTAATGTCCAGAAAATCATCTCCAAAATCCACTTTGATCTCTTTCCAGTCCTTGGTATTCGCTCCGCTCAAAATCTCCGCAATTTCCTTCTTCATAATCATCCCTGCAATTAAAAAAGGTATAGGGTATATAGAGTCTTAGTTGTGAATTCTTTGCATTTTATGCAAAAACCAATACACAAGCACAAGCTGTTAGAATCTCAAATAGCAAGCACCAAATTACAAATTGAAACCTTCTTTCTTAAGATCATATTCGCATTTGGAATTTTGGTAATTGTGATTTATTTGGAATTTGGTATTTGTGTTTTGGAATTTCCGGTTTATCCGGGTTAGGGTGTAAGGTGTAAGGCTGAAGGATCGAATCTTTTTCAACCTTATACCTTAAACCTTACAACCTGTACCTTTATTATATCTCTCACATTCTTTTACATTACGCAATCCTCATATTTTTTCATAATTCGCTCAAGAAAAACCGAGTTTAGCCGAATATAAGGTATAACCAATAAAATCAAAATTGAAAATGCCTGAATTATACAAAAATGGAATCAAAAAAAATCAACCTTGATGTCTCAGCAGAAGAACTCTACGCTCAGCTTGGCGGCGTGGAAGTCCGAAAGCTGAAAAAGCTGGACTTCTCCGGTTCTGACCGTCTGGCTCAAAGCCTTCTCGATGAGCAAAAGCGTTATGAGGCCTTACGTTTCAGAATTGCCGACCTGGTCTACCAGATCGGCGTATGTCTTGATAGCCCCTCCAGGTCCAGCAATGATGAACTGGCAAAAATGCTCTTAATCCAATTTGAGAAGATTTTCGGCACCCTTAGTAAAAATCCGCAGATCGGCAATGCAACCCTGATACGACACCGGGGTGCTTTTGGGGAAAACCGAGTCGACAATAAAAAGGACTACGAAGTACTCTCCGGAAATATCTCCTTGAATGCTGATGCGACACGCGCCATCGCTAAAGGGCAGGGAAAAGACCCATCCCAACTCCTGGAGAAGCTCGACAGGGGCTTTGAAACATTATGGAACCACAGCATTAACAATTTTCTTTTAAAGATACCCAAGGACAGACAGGAACTCAAACGCCTGTGGATATCGCTTCAGTTCGCTGCCCGTTATTTCGCGGCAGTGGAAAAAAATTCACCCATCACCATCTCAATGGGCGGCAAGTCCGTATCTGTTCCGCCGATCCACAATGAAAACAATGTGCCCGACTTGAATTTGACACTGCTGGCTGTGCTCAACGGTTTGCAGCCGCAGAAAATGCAAGCAATGGTACACAAGGTGGATAGCCTGATGCGAAGCACGGAATCTACCGCTAAAAAATACCAGTACACAAGCATCTATGATGCGATCTTAAATATTAAACGTTTCCGCTCACGATTGAAACCTTCACCGATCGAGGTCAACAATATAAAATGGCTGATGGTCAGCGATGAGCAGACTCCGGTATCCGATCAGATGGCCAAGGTTGCCCGGCTGGTAATGGATACCTCCGGCGGATCGAGCACTGAAACAGTGCGGGTACTGAAAAGCGTTTACGGTGAAGACTACGCGAAAATCGACTCCCAGCAAATCGCTGAAAGGCTTCAGATCACCTCCGGTTTGTTAGATACCATCGAAAATAAATCCGAGGGCGAAGAGATAAGGACTGAAGTTCTAAACAACGTGGAAGAGCGCCTCAGCAAGGTGAAAGCGGATGTTTTCGATAATATTCGGATTGAAGGTAACCGGATTAAGGCCCACACCCCGGGTAAGGGAACGTTTATCGAAAAGGTCCATACTAAGATCATAAAGATGGTAACCTTCCAAAAAAAACGGTCGGTGACCAAAAAAAAGATGACCCAGATGGTCCATCGCGTGATCGACTTTGACAACCAGGATTATGAGACCCTGGCCGTGGATTTTAGGGTATCGGTGGATGAGGCCAAAACACTGGTAAAAATGCTTAAAAGCTGTTTCGACAGCCAGGGTAATTTCAGTAAAAGTACATTCGGAAGAATCATTCCTGATCTTGAACGTTATGAAAGAAGAATATTTGACTTTCTTTGGCACAATCTGAAGGAATCCCTGCATCAAAATGATCGACCCGCCTTCCTGGATTCCCTTCAACTGCTCGTCGACCGGTTAAAACAACCCCAAAATTCGATATCCGTCCTGTTGGAAGACCTCTACCAAAATTCTTCGGTGATCAGATTTGCAGACAGAAAGGCCTTCATGCTCGGCAACCGGCTGGTGCGATCATATTCCCAGGAAATTGTCAGTTACCAGATTACCCCGGAAGATGTTCTCCTGACGGATGCAGGAATCGACCGGAAAATTACCAGTTATGCCGCCTGGAAGATCGATAATAATCAGGACAAGTTTTTTGAAAAAATTAGAACGATTCACCACAGGCTATTGGAGGCTCTTGACGCTGAAGAGGAGCAAAAGCATCTAATCGGTATCCAGGACCTGTTGGCGCTCGAGCGAGAGGCCTATATTTTCCTCGCCCTGGTGGGCGGTACCACCAGCAAATCGGTGCTGCTGAGTGCCCTTAAGGAATACGGCCATCCCGATTCCGACCTATACCAGCTGAGTCAGAGCCCGAAACATATGGCGGATCTTTTACAGCTTTTGAAAGTCGTGATACGCAGCGTTGGTCGCGTGGGCGACAGCACCGAAGCGGTACTTATTGATCACCTCACTGGTCGGCTGGAAGTCTTTTCACAATTGACAAATGCGCTGCACGAAAAGGACCTGATCAATCAAATTAAGGAATGCGCGGATTCCGTCAAACAGCAACTTTTGGCGAACACCTAACCCGGGCAAGCCGGAATTGAATATTGACGATTGAAGATTGAAGATTTGTGGTATCGCTCGCGCAGCGCTTCCAGCCCGTAGGCTTCCCCTATGCTTACAGGCCGGAGGCGCAGGCGCTTGCGCCGCGTGTCGCTCTGTCTTTTCTATTAAAATCGAT
>JAFDDW010000443.1 GCA_019310665.1 Deltaproteobacteria bacterium | reverse complement strand
TGACCAGCCTCGGCAGACGCCTTATTGTTTTGGCGCCGCCAGTCTCCCAACCTTTAACAAAAGGGGACGGGGGACTAAGTCGCCCTTTTCAAGGAGGGATAATTATTTCTATCACAATATATAGTTGCATGTCAAGAAAAAAATCAATATATTGTGTTTTTCCATAGTTCCGTCAATTTTCCCTAATATCATCGGCCTATCCGCCCCCCCCTTTGACAGCCTGACAAGCTGACGACTGTTAAAATCACAAATACCAAGCACCAAATTACAAATAAATCTCAAACTACAATATCCAATGACCCAAACAGATGAACTTGCAAAACATTAAAAACTGTTCTTTGTGTCATTCCAACGAAAGCTGGAATTCAGTCTTTTCAAACACTTACAGAGGATTTGGACTCCGGTTTTCTCCGGCGTACCGACTTCTTACGAGACCGTCAAAACATAGAATTGAAACGTTCTTTCTTAAGATCATATTCGCATTTGGGATTTTGAATTTTGGTCATTGTGATTTACCCTTCGACTGGCTCAGGGTGGTGAGTCCTTCGACTTTGCTCAGGACCGTGAGCCTGTCGAACGGCTTGTCGAACCATTTGGAATTTGGTATTTGTGTTTTGGAATTTCCGGTTTATCCGGGTTAAGGTGTAAGTCCCCATCAAAGAATCCGACTTATTTCTGGTATATAAAAAAATTTAGTTTAGCTTCAAATTGGTTAAATGATGCTTAATGTGTGAGGTATGGAATCAGAAAAAGCCCCTAAACACCTGCCAAACCGTGAAGCCCACTATTGTTTCGGATGCAGCCCGGCAAATCCATCCGGGTTGCAAATGAAATTTTACACCCAGGATTCGTCTGTCTATTCCCGCTTGAAGGTGCCGGATCATCTGTGCGGATGGGACCGGCTGGTACACGGCGGGGTTATTTCGACAATCCTGGATGAAATCATGAGCTGGTCCGGCATCTATCTGCTCAAACAGATCACCATGACCAAATCCATGACAGTCGATTTTATAAAACCGGTTTACATCAACAGCGACTTAAAAGCCGAAGGCAAGGTGTTGGAGAAAATAGGCCGGCATGAAGCCCTGCTGGAAGGCAGCCTGTACAACGCCGAGGGTACGCTCTGCGCCAGGTCCAAGGCCACCTTTGCGATATTCTCTCCGGCGGTTGCCAAAAGACTGGGGATCGCCCGAGAAGAACACCTGCAGTGGTTTGAAGAAATTTGCGAAGTTTATTAAACATTATCCATGTTTATGGGGATATCGCCCATGCGGATGCACGTGTCGATGCACATGAATTTGGGATTCATCCTCAAAAATGATTTGGCCGTGTTTTATTGAGCATATTTGATTAGTCGTATACAAAAGAAAATCGATATCGTGCGAAATGATAATATAGGACTGGTCAAGGTTGGAAATTATCTCTACTATTTTTGAACTGGTGTCGGAGTCAAGTCCAGTCAGCGGCTCATCCAGAAGCAGCACATCCGGCTCCATTGCCAAAACGGTAGCCAAAGATACAAGCCGTTTTTCGCCCCCTGATAGTTTGAAGGTAATGCGATCTTCAAATCCTTCCAGGCCCAGATTTGCAAGTGTTCGCCGTGCAATGTTTTGGGCCTTCTCTTTGGATTTGCCCAAATTCAGCGGTCCGAATGCCACATCCTCAATGACGGTCGGGCTGAAAAGTTGATCATCGGGATCTTGAAACAACAACCCAATGCGTCGCCGTACCTCTTCGAAATCTTTTGCGGTTGTGACGGTTTTACCAAAAAGTTCCATATCGCCTGAAGTCGGCTTATTCAATCCCATGATGAGGTGGAAAAGAGTTGTCTTGCCGCTGCCGTTGGGAGCAACCAATCCCATCCGATCACCATTGTAAAATTTGAAATCAAGATGGTTTAGCACGGCCTTGCCACCGGGATGGCTGAAATTGATATCTTTTAAATTTATTATTGGAGGTCCTGAGTTCATAGATAAAATCAACGCCCCTTACTTCAGCCATTCGAGGTAAATCAATACTAAGATGACACCCGCCATGGCGGCTACAAACAGCCGCTCGTGTTTGCCGGCGTTAAATTCATGCAAACAATAAAATTTGCGTTTAAACCCCCGGCAAAGCATGGCTTTATAGACCCGATCGGCCCGGACGGCCGAACGAACAAGAAGCATACCGACGAGGTAAGCATACGTTTTATATGTGTGCAGATTGGTTCGCGGTTGGAAACCTCTGATCCGGGCGGCGCGGATCAGACGCTGGTATTCCTGATCAATCACAAAGACGTAACGATAGGTCATCAACAGCAAATGGACGATCTTATCCGACACATGCAGCCAATTGAGGGCATAGCCGAGGATTGAGAAGTTCATAGTTGTAACCAATGCCATAAGGGCCAGCAAAATGGCATTGGATTTCAACGTGATTTGGGCCGCCATGGCGATCCCGGCGTTATAAATAGTTAACGGCCCGAGTGTCAAAGCTATGGGGCCATGAAAGGTCAGGGGAAGAACCAGCCAGAGGAGCACATTAAAACTGTTTACCACGATGATTCGTTTAATGATTTCGCGGACAGACAGCTGCGCCAGGATGACCAATACGAATGAGATCAGGACAGCGGCTGTCAAAACCTGAAAGTTGCGGGACAGGGCGACGACGATTGAATAGATGCAGGCAGTCATAAGACGAATACGCGGGTCAAGCTGATGAACAAATGAATTTCCGAAGGCAAACGGTTCCTGGAGCATGGCGGATAATCACTCTTTCTTTTTGCGGCTTTGGACATAGGCGGCGATGCCGACTAAGCCAAGAATATAACCGATACCTGCAAAAATGTCTCCAACAGAGGGGGTATCTTGCCGGATATCGGCCAGCATCCTGGTAATGGGCTTCAACTTCCTATCTAAAACAGTTTCGATGATTGCTTCCAATTCGTTGGGCTTTATGGCAGTGGCCGGCGCTGCGGTCCTGGTATCCATGGATGTTATGGCAACATCTTTTTTTCGTTCAGATTGCATGGCTTTTCCGGCGCTCGTGTCCGATGCTGTCTTCGATGGCAAATTCTCCATCTCGGCCGCGCGTATGGTCCACTCTGCCTGATGCCCCTGTCCGGCGATAAGCACGATTTTTAAATCCGTCCGCTTGGGAACCTTGAAAGAAAATTCGCCCTGATCATTTGTCAAACCGGAAAGCAACTGGTTACCCCGAGGATCCGTGACAACAATTTTGCCGGACTTTACTTTCTTGCCGCCGGCAAATTTGCCCTCCACGTAAATCGTGTCCCCTTCAACCCAGGCAAAAACATTCACCCGGTGGGCGGATGCAGAATCCACACCCACATACAAGCTACACAGCAAGACTATAACAGCGGCAGTATATTTGGCTGTGATTTTGTTCATGTG
>JAFDDW010000442.1 GCA_019310665.1 Deltaproteobacteria bacterium | reverse complement strand
GTCAAGAATTTCTTGCAGTTCCGAATTTATTTTTTCCCTTTCAGACAGAAGTTCATCCAGTTCAGCCTGACCGCAAACACTCCTCAAGGTTGTTTGCGCCAGCTGGGACATGGCATAGGTATAGTTTTCCACCTCGATAATGGCCTTGATGGAATCGATTACCCTGAAATAAATAACCGCATTTACCTTGACGGAGACATTATCCCGGGTAATAACATCCTGCGGATCTACATCCATCGCTACCAGGCGCAGGCTCACCTTTACCATTTTATCAACCACCGGTATCAGGATGATCAACCCCGGTCCTTTTTCTTTGATCACGCGGCCCAGGCGAAAAATTACACCCCGTTCGTATTCATTTAAAATACGTATAGCGGCAGACAGGAAAAATACGACCAGAACCAGTATGGCAATGGGAGTAATCAAATTCATATATCCCTCCTTTGGTGTTAGGTAACCGATTGTAACCGTTCAAGGGTTCAAGGTTCAGCCCAGCCGCCGGCCGAAAAAACGGCCGGTCAAATCAAAAAAGAAACTCCAGCCCGACAAATGTCGAATGTCGATTGATCCGCCGAGGCGGATCGAATTAAGGAATTCTGCCTGTCGTGAGCCTCCCTTCGAGAGCCTCAGAGTCTAACGACTGTGTCGACCGGTCTATTTTATTTGTTAAAAAAAGAGCAAGCCTACTTCGCCAAATTGGCTACGAAGGCCAAGAGCGAAGCGATATCCACAATTCGTTCCGCCGAAGGCGGATCAATCTTCATTCGTCATTCCATTCTGACCTGCCGTCAGGCGCTAGCTCCTTCATCGATCGATTCGACCTCCAGGACCAGATTTACAACCTTTACTACCCGCACTTTGACATTTTCGTCAAGCGCTTCTTTGGCCCTTGCATGCCAGAGTTCCCCATGCACAAAGACCTTGCCCTCGGGTGCCAGGGATTTCTTTACAATACCGATTTCGCCCACAAGTCCTTTTGATCCGGTGCTCGGCTTGGAAATCTGGGCCCGAAATACCAGGCTGGCAACCGCTACAAAAAATCCGGAAATCAAAATAACCGTCGTCAACAAAACCCGCAGAGACAACTTCGTATCCGGCGTGCCACCCTCAAAGAGCATGATCGACCCTAGCAGCAAAGAGACAATGCCGGCCACACTCAACAGCCCGTAACTGGTGATCTTCATCTCCATGATAAAGAAAATTATCGCCAGAATAATCAGCAAAATTCCGGCATAATTTACCGGAAGCGTCTGCATCGCAAAAAAAGCAAGGATTAAGGCGATCCCACCGATCACCCCCGGGAAGATAGCTCCCGGATGGGAGAGCTCGAAATAAAGTCCGGCAAGCCCGATCATCATCAGGATGTAAGCAATATTGGGATTGCTGATCGTCTTCAGGATTTTAGTCCTCAGGGTTTCCTCCAGGACGACCTTTTTAACCTCGGCAAGGTTTAAAACACCTCGGTCTTTGAGTTCACGTCCGTTCAACTGTCTGATCAGGTCATCCGTGTTTTCGGCAATCAAATCAATAATATTTTCTTTCAATGCTTCGGTCTCGGTCACCGAGACACTCTCGCGGATCGCTTCTTCCACCCATTTGGCGTTTCGGCCCCGTTTTTCAGCCACGCTTTTGGCCTGGGCAACCATATCATTGATGACTTTTTCAGACATTTTCCCGTCAATATCTTTTCCGCCCATTCCCACCGGATGGGCCGCGCCGATATTGGTCCCCGGGGCCATGGCGGCGACATCCGCTGCCATGGTGATCATTACTCCGGCTGATGCCGCCCGGGCCCCACTCGGGGAAACATATACCACCACCGGCACCTTGCTGCCCAGTATGTTCTGGACGATGAGTCGCATTGACTCCGCCAATCCGCCGGGGGTATCTAGTTCAATGATAATGACGGCCGCTTCATTTTCTTCGGCTTTTTTAATACCTGATTTTATGAACTCGGCTGTCCCCGGACTGATGGCATCTGCCACCTTGATGATGTAAACCTCGTTTTGTTCGGCCAAAACGCCGGTTGCAACGAACAAAAAGAGCAGAATCGCAACGATCGGAAAAAGTCTAGTCTTCATAGCGATATTCCTTCATCAGCATTTTCATATCCTCCCACACATCTCGTTTTTTGTCGGGGTTACGCAGAAGATAGGCGGGATGATAGGTCGGCAGGACCTTAATTCCGTTATACTCGTGAAAACGCTTTCTGAGTCTGGAAATGGGCGTATTCGTCTCCAGCAGCGTCTGGGCTGCAAAGGCACCCAGGGCAACGATAAAATCGGGCTGTATCGCCGCTAACTGGCGTTCCAGAAACGGAAAACAGCTTTTAATTTCATCGGACTCAGGGTTTCGGTTTCCGGGGGGACGACACTTGATGATGTTACAAATGTAAACCTGGGCCCGGTCAAGTTTGATGGCGCCGATAATACGGGTAAGCAACTGGCCGGCAGCCCCTACGAAGGGCTGGCCCTGTTGATCTTCTTCAAAACCGGGACCCTCACCGACAAATACCAGTTTTGCGGCGGGAAGTCCGGCACCAAAAACGATATTTTTTCGCCCCCGGGCCAGGCGGCATCGCCGGCAATCACCCAGATCCGCTCTTATATCCTCCAGGGTTTCGGCAAAACCATCCGGGTGCTGCCCCCAGTTTTCGATCTTCTCCAGAGATTGAGGCGAACAGTCAAAGCCACGGTAGCCATCGGCGGCCAGCACCACAAGCGTGCGGTCAATTTCTTCGAGGGCCAGGTTAAAGGCTTGTTTATCAATCATGGGTGAACAATCTCAGACCGCTAAGGATTCCCCAGTCACCTATTTCAACAGACCGGATCCGGAAATATCGCTAAACGGGGCCACCCAAATCTCAACCAGGGTATCCCATCTATTATCCGTAATGTTGATAACACACCATCTGTTTTCTTTTTGAAAAAGCAAAAGGGCTCTCGGAGAATTGAAAGTGCCGACCGGCTTCCAGTTGTCTTTGATCATGTTGTTCTTAAAAAAATCGATCATGGAATTGCGCTCAACTTTGGACTTAAACGCCAGTATCCCGACGGTTAAACCGGAGGTGTGGTAAACAAAGGAGGAATTTATATCCAGTTTTAATTCGCGGGGAACAAGAACATCACCGAAATCGTAATACAGGGGCGCATCTTTATCATTTTTTTCCTTGGCATCCGAGCCGTCTGTGGTCTTAGGCGTTGAGGAGCAGGCCGCCAAGAATAGCACCAGCGCCATAAACCCGAAAAAGCGCACCGGCCCCCAGAATCGCATTGTTCTGTGCATCATTATCCTCCTCCCATTAGCAGTGCCATACCTCCCATTCAATTACCATAAAGGCTACGATCCCGGCAACCATAATGTAAGCGCTTAGAAATTATTTTTGTGCATTTTGTGGCAAAA
>JAFDDW010000441.1 GCA_019310665.1 Deltaproteobacteria bacterium | reverse complement strand
CTTCACAAAGATTCCGGCAACGAGTGTTCCTGCCAGGGAAATGCGGCCTGTACCACCGTGACCGCAGTTTGTCCCAACAAGAGGGAATGGCTGAAAAGCATTTGAAAGGAATGACGAACGAAGATTGAAGATTGAAGAATTGTGGAATTCTGTCGATTTTATACCGAAAGACTTAATCCACAGCGAATACATTAATTTTAGGCAATTTAGGCGAATACATTAATTTTAGGCAATTTAGGCATTTTAGTGCATTTTAGGCATTTTCCGGTTTATCCGGGATAGGACTTACCAAGATGATAGACCTCAGAGCTTTTGCATTCATTGATCAGCTGCAAAAACAGATGGTGGCGTATATTGGTTCGGCCTCCAAGGGCTATTACCCGGTTACGGGTCAGGCAGCTCTATTTCTGGAAATTGCACCGGGTATGGAGATCAACATGATTACGGATGCGGTCATGAAAAAGGCCAACGTATATCCCGGTGCGCTGGTGGTGGAAAGAACCTACGGCATGCTCGAGGTTCACGCCGACGATCCCGACGATGTCAAAGAAGCCGGGCAGGTGGTCCTGGATTATCTGGGCTGTACGGAGGCCGATCGACTCAAGCCCAAAATTTTATCGACTGAGACCATCGAGCGGCTGGATCCGTATATGAGCCAGATAGTGAATCGTTTTCGGTCGGCCAGCATGTCGTTGAGCGATGAAACCCTTTACATCCTTGAGGTGGTGCCGGCCGGTTATGCCGGCTACGCGGCCAACGAGGCTGAAAAAGCCGCGGATATTACCCTAAATCATGTCACTGTATATGGCGCCAGCGGCAGAGTTTACCTGGCAGGCGCCACATCTGATGTTCAAGCAGCGAAAGAGGCTGCTGAAGGTTGCCTGCTTGCTTTGGATGGAAAGGATCATTGACTCGCCGGAAATACTTAAACAAAAAACCTAAAATTTAAATGATAGAATACATCCAATATTCAATCGACAATATTCAATTTTCAATCCAGGAATGGGGTCCATGAAATCAGCTAAAAAAGATCTTTTTGATAAAATTATTCATATCTATCCCAAGCTGTCTCCTAAAAAGAGACGGGTGGCCGATTTGATCATGAATGACTACAAAAATATCTTTTTGATGACCGCCAGAGAGATCGCAGAAAAATGCGACGTGAGTGAACCGACGATTATACGGTTTAGCGTTGATATGGGATTTTCCGGCTATGCCGAATTTCTCCATTACATGAAAGGCTTGCTCCACACTGAACTGACCAGCGCCGAAAGGCTCACACGGGCAAGTCGCAAACTCGATGAGGGAACGACGATTCAGCGTTACTGTCAAAATGCCATCCACAATCTTCAAAATCTCATGACTTCCGTCTCTGAGGCTGAATTTAAAAAAATAGCCCATACCATTTTCCAGGCCGACAGGGTTTATGTGGTCGGATACAGGGCGTCGGCCACCCTGGCCTACCATCTCGGTTATCTGTTAAAAAAAGTACGGGAGAACGTTGTTATAGATACGGATCTTTCCTGGGAATTAGTGGATGCCCTCAATGAATGCGGTAAAAACACTTTGATGGTAATCATTGCGTTTCCAAGATATCCCCGAAAAATAATTGAGACTTTGAAATATGCCAAACAGTGCAATGTACAAACCATCGGACTCAGCGATACTCCCAGATCACCCATAACCACGCTCTCAGATCAGTATGTGATTATAGATATTGAAGGTGTCTCCTTTGTAGATCCTTTTGCCCATATCATCGCCTTTTTGGGTGCTCTGGTACATGAAATCGCTTTTCTCGACAATGAAAAAGCGCTGCGCTGTATTTCAAAATTTGATAGCGGTGTCAAAGCGGCCAATGAGTTTTATACGGAAGATGAAATCGATCAGAGGTTGGCCTATAGATTAAATCGGCCGCAGATCACGTCTCTGTGGCCGCAAAAGGCAGATAAATTACCATAAAAAGCAAAAAAATAACAATTAAGATACTAAACACAATGAGAAGGTAAACATGAAGCTTGATGAAAAGGTTATTGACCAAATTGTGGAAACAGTCGTCCGTAAACTCGCCGACCAGGATTCTGAAAACAAGGAAACAGCCCATATTTCTGAAAGCAGGACAGATGTCACCGATGGTGTTTTCCGGGACATGACCGTCTGTATTCAGGCCGCATGTAAAGCCCATAAGGAGCTTGTGGCCTTGCCCCTGGAAGTGCGCCGCAAACTTATAGCCGCCATACGGGATACCGGTTCGGCCAATGCCGGCGATTATGGTTCTATGGAATTTGAGGAAACCGGCCTCGGCAAACTGGAAGATAACGTCAATAAAAACACCTCGGCCTGTGAGGTTATGGGTCTGGAGGATCTGGTTCCCGAAGTTTATGCCGGTGACAAGGGCGTCACTATCATTGAAAGACTCCCGGTGGGTGTGATCGCCTCCGTTCATCCGGTTACCAATGCCGCTCCGAGCATCCTGTTTAATGCCATCATGATGCTATCCGGGGGCAATGCCGTGGTGGTTAACCCGCATCCCAAAACCAAACTGGTGTCGGCCCGGATGATCCGTGATCTGAATAAGGCTATCATAGCTGCCGGTGGACCGCCCAATTGCCTTTGCTGCCTGGAAGAGCCTTCAGTCCCCTCGGCCCAGCAGCTTATGACCCATCCGGACATCGGGATGATTGCTGTCACCGGCGGACACGGGGTCGTGGACTTTGCAACCAAGACCGGCAAACGGGTTATTGCCGGTGGTCCCGGAAATCCTCCCGTGGTGGTGGACGAAACCGCTGATCTGAAACGTGCCGCACAATGCATCATCCAGGGTGCCGGTTTTTCTAATTGCATTGCCTGTGCCAGTGAAAAGGAAATTTTCGTGGTGGAATCCGTGGCAGACCAGCTGAAGGAAAATTTAAAAAAATATGGTGCTTACGAGATCAATGCCTCCCAGGGAGAGGAGCTGGTCAAGCACATTTTCAAGGAAGTCGAAGGACCGGGAAAACCCGGTGTCATCAACATGGAGTTCATCGGTAAAACGCCTCAGTTCATTTTAAAATCCATCGGTGTGGAGGTGGGACCGGAAGTTCAGATCGTCATTCTGGAAACCAACAGTGATCATCCCCTGGTTTGGACCGAACAGATCATGCCGGTATTACCCTTTGTGCGCTGCCGCGACGTGGACCAGGCAATTGAATGGGCATTGGCAGCGGAACAAAATTTCGGTCATACCATGGCGATTCACTCCAACGACCTGACGAACATTCAAAAAATGGCCGGCAGAGCCAGCTGTGCGTCGTTTGTCAAAAACGGCGCCTGCGGCCTGGGCGGGGTCGGCATTACCGGCGAAGGTTATGTGTCCTTCCATATCGCCACCAATGGCGAAGGACATACGCGGCCCAAATCATTTACCCGCATCAGACGCTGTGTCATGACCGACGATTTAAGATACCGCTACGGAACCGATATATGAGAATCCAGCTTATTGAACATGACCCGGAAGATTTTTCCCGCACCAACATATCCTTATGGGCCGCGGAAAAGGGATACCGGGTTAACCAGACATATGTTTGTAATAATGAAGACCTACCGCCGGTAGATTCTTTCGACTGGTTGATGGTCATGGGCGGGTC
>JAFDDW010000440.1 GCA_019310665.1 Deltaproteobacteria bacterium | reverse complement strand
ACCCAGGTCCGGTCGGAGCCAGAATGCCAACTGGCAAAAGGGTAGCAAATTAGACCTAAAAATATATCTATGAACAACACATTATCCACCCAAGTACTTATTATCGGCGGGGGATCTACCGGCACCGGCATCGCCCGGGATCTGGCGCTGCGCGGCGTCCAATGCATACTGGCTGAATACCGTGATCTCAATGCCGGTGCATCCGGTGCCAACCATGGACTATTGCACAGTGGCGGCCGCTATGTTTTTGCCGATCAAGGCAGCGCAACAGAATGCCGTGAAGAAGGGGCGCTTCTAAAAAAGCTGGCCCCGCACTGTATTGAAGACACCGGTGGTTTGTTTGTTGCGGTTGAGGGCGATGATGAAAAATATGTGGCCGATTTCCCCCATCTGTGCGCCCAATGCCATATTTCGGTGCAGGAACTGGACGTCAAAGAAGCCCGGGAACTTGAGCCCGCGCTTTCCGATAAATTAATTGCTGCTTATATGGTGGCGGACGCATCCATTGATCCTTTTAAACTGTGCCTGGAAAATATGGCCCAGGCCCAGGAACTGGGCAGCACGTTGCTGCGATTTACCAAAGTGGTGGGATTTGAGATAAGCAACCAAAAAATCCGGGCCACCCGGTTGCAGAACATCATCACCGGTGAAGAATTAATCATCGAAGCAGAGCAGGTGATCAATGCCACGGGCGCCTGGGCCGGAGTTGTGGCCGGCCTGGCGGGAGCAACCATTGATATCCTTTACTCAAAGGGGAGTCTTATCGTCACCCACAACCGGATCACCGAGCGGGTTGTTAACCGCTTGCGTCCTTCCGCCAGCGCCGACATTCTGGTCCCCGGCGGCACGGTGTCTATCCTCGGGACCACGTCTATCAGGATAGACAATCTGGATCAAATTTACCCCACGGTCGAAGAGGTCGACACCATGGTGGATGAAGCCGTTAAGATGATTCCGGCTCTGGAAACGGTGCGATACATTCGGGCGTATGCCGGCGTAAGGCCGTTGGTGGGTTCGCGATCTGCATCCGACGATCGCAGCGTCAGTCGAAGTTTTGCACTGATTGATCACCACGAAGACGGACTTGAAAACTTTACGACGATTTCCGGGGGCAAGCTGACCACCTATCGCTTAATGGCGGAAAAAACAGCCGATCTGGTCTGTCGCCGGCTGGGGGTTTCCCGCCCTTGCTTAACGCGCACCCAGCCCCTTGCGTTAACCCAACCGGCCAAGTGGACCCAACCGGGCCTGGCCCCCAAACTGTGGCTCAAACATCATGAACCGGAAGATATTCTGCTTTGTGAATGTGAAATGGTCCCCAAAAGCGCAGTGGATGCAATTATCGACTCGATTCGTGAACAAAACGGCCAGCCGGACCTGAAGGCCATTGCCCTGCGCAGCAGAATCGGCAAAGGGTCCTGCCAGGGTACATTTTGCGGAGTGCGGGTTACCTCTTACATGTATGATCGAGGTGAATTTGAGCCGGAGGAGAGCTTAAACAATCTCAGAGATTTTATCAGTCAGCGTTGGAAAGGAGAGCACCCTACGCTTTGGGACAAACAACTTGTACAGGCAGAACTTCTGGAAGCCCTGTATTGCGGGTTTTTTGGACTTGAGCTTGATAAAACCTAAATTGAGCGATCCATTTTATTGGAATGGATTCTATTATATTACTTTATCAGACAGGATAAACAGGATTATCAGGATATTAGGATTTCGAATTTCTTTTTGGCAAGAAACATGAATCTGATTTCCATTGAATCAACAACACACAGTATCCACCACATTTATGACTAACCCTAAGGTCAAAAAGTTTGATATTTGCATTATCGGGGCCGGGCTGGCCGGGCTGGCGGCAACGTTGTTTGCGGCCAACCGGGGCCTGTCCTGCGTCGAGGTAGGTCAGACCGGAGAGCTTAATTTTACCAGTGGCTATTTGGATTTATTGGGTGTACATCCGGCAGGTGAAAAACATGCTTGGACTGATCCCTGGGCGGGGCTTGATGCTCTGGTACGGGATATTCCGGAACACCCTTATGCCCGGCTGCCCAGAGAAGATATCCAGGCTGCCTTCGAGGAGATCCTGGCCTTTTTAAAGGAAGCCGGCCTTCCCTATAATAGAAGGATGAATCAAAACAGCGGCGTCCTAACCTCCCTGGGAACCCTCAAGCCCACCTACTGTGTTCCTCACACCATGTGGAATGGCGTAGAGGCACTGGAGAAAAAGCCCCCCTGCCTGCTGGTCGACATCCGGGGCCTGAAGGGATTCAGCGCCCGTCAAATTGCAGCGGCTTTGCAGAGTGACTGGCCGGATTTGCGGACCGCCCGTATCTCTTTTCCGGATACCGACCATCGCACCGAAGTGTATACGGAGCATATGGCCAGTTCTTTGGTTTTATCACAAAACCGGGAGAAATTAGCGCGGACGCTGCGGCCGCATATCAAAGAATCTCAAATAGTTGGACTGCCGGCCATTTTAGGCCTTTACCGCACCGAGGAGGTCGTGTCCGATCTGCAGGAGTTGATCGGTGTGCCGCTCTTCGAAATTCCCACCATACCTCCTTCTGTAACGGGTTTGCGCCTGAAAGAAGCCTTTGAAAGAGGATTGCGCACCAAAGGGGTTCAGTACCTTTCTCAAAAGCGGGTCCTGGAGGTTCGGCATCAGGCGGATGAGTATTTTGAAGTCGGTATTGGCTGGACCGCTGCCGAGCAAACCGTACGATCCAGGGGAATCATTCTGGCGAGCGGTCGATTTATCGGTGGGGGATTGCACGCGGATAGAAAACGTATCAAAGAGACGATTTTCGATCTGCCGGTTTACCAGCCCGGCAACCGAACCGACTGGCATCGCCGGGACTTCCTGGACGCCCGGGGACACCCCGTAAACCGGGCCGGGCTGGAAATCGATGATTCATTTCGTCCTTTGAATAGTTTCCGTCAGCCGGCTTTCAGAACACTTTTTGCGGCCGGCTCCCTCCTGGCCCACAATGACTGGAAACGCATGAAGTGCGGAGCCGGTGTTGCCATTGCCAGCGCCTTCGGGGCAGTCAAAGCGTTTATGCGCCTCTGTCAGTGATTTGCATTAATATAATTCCAACTTTGCACAGCCTTTACGTAAAAGCGCTATCTACACGCCGCCGTGCCGTGGCGAAGCTCTTTAGAGCGAAGACTGGTCAGCTCCACTGATTTGTTCATTACAGCCGTTTGCACTTAAACTCGTCGATAGAAGCATCTAAGATATCACGCTCAAGCTGCACACTAGGCTTCCACCAGACGGTATGATCGCGCTGTCTTTTGGCGAATTTTTGCTGTGCATTTATTAGATTGCCTTGAACTTTTTCCGCGTAAATGCCGGGAATTCCAGCATTAGCCACTATACCACCGTCCTTCACAAACCTGTCGTAATCGAGAATTCCTT
>JAFDDW010000439.1 GCA_019310665.1 Deltaproteobacteria bacterium | reverse complement strand
ACAATGAACAAGCCTGCGGCTGTGGCCAGGTAGAGATAAATTGCCATGGGTTGGTCTCCTTCAAACAGCCGGTAAGATTTGCAGATTTCATAATCGCTTTAATTGAAGGTAAAATCAAATTGACACGAAGTCAACATAGGGTTGAAGAATAATAATGAACCCTATAGCATGATAACAGCCCATAGTACCTTAGTAATTATTTTTGTGTATTTTGTGGCAAAATTTCTTCGTACTAACAGCTTACCGGATTCATGGTAGCGGAATACTGGAATGGTGGAATAGTGGAATAATGGGTTTTAATCGGAGTACGATCGATTAAATTTAAAAATTGATCTGATCCCTATTTATGACCCAATATTCCAGCTTTCCAATATTCCAACATTCCATTGTGTTGCATGCAGGCGCTTTATGGATAATTCAATGATTGCCTGTTTGGTTCCGGCTTGTCCAGGTTGGGAATTTGAGATTTACTCCGGTATACAAAATATTAGATAGAGGATCATATGAGAAAAAAAGAAGGGAAGTGGAAAACACTTGACGGGGTATTAGACGAGATTTGGAAAATGTTAAAGCGGGGGGCAACCCATTACCATGACCCGTTTCATTGGCCTGTCCTGGGAACAACCGGAAAAGAAGGCCCTAGTATGCGCTGTGTGATCTTAAGAGAATTTATAGAGCCTGATCGGGTTCTGGTATGCCACACCGATGCCAGGGCCGCCAAAGTTCAAGAAATAGCCAGCTTTGAAAAAGTCAGCTGGCTGTTTTATCATCCGAAAAGAAAAGTCCAATTAAGAATATCAGGGCGTGCAGCCTTGCATGCCGAGGATCATTTCGCTGACCGGCAATGGGCTGGTACTGGAATATCCAGTCGCCTTAATTATTGTTCGATTGAGCCACCCGGCACCCCTGTCGACAGCCCCTCATCCGGCCTGCCTGATTTTCTGCTCCATAAGGCAGCGACACTTTTAGAGACAGAAAAAGGCCATCAAAATTTTATGGCCATTGCCTGTCGAATTGATTCTATGGACTGGCTGGTTTTGCAGGTATTGGGAAACAGAAGAATTCCTCTATAAAAATTGTCAATTATTTGACATTATTAGAGATTTCCTAAAACTAAGATGCATAGTTAGATATAATTATGCATAATTTAAGCTTTTGATATAATTGACTATTTTGTTGCTTTTCATTTTATGGCATGGTTTTTGAATGATTCTAATATGTTAGATATTTCCATTAAAATTCTTATATTCGCTAACCGGACTATTTAAATTCAAAAGGATAAATCAAATGCAATTATCAAAATTTAAAAACAACATTGCAGGGCCAACCATAGGGAAATTTGAAACAGACTCCGGCTGTCCATCTCTACTAGGTAAAACAATTTTGCTGATTGACGATGAGCCCATGGTTACTGACATTTGCGAGATGATGCTCAAAGCTTTAGGGCATAAGGTCCTGAAGGCCCACAGCGGATCAGAAGGTATAACAATTTATGAGGCCAATAGAGACCGGATTGATCTTATCATTTCCGATTTTAATATGCCCGGGATGAATGGGCAGGAAGTAGTCAATAAGTTACGGATTCTAGATCATGGTGTTCAGGTATTACTCCAAAGTGGCGGTCTGAGCGTTACACACGAAGAAGAAGCTATGGTCAGAGGATTTAACGGATTTCTCCAAAAACCATATGGTCTGGATACCCTGTCTGATAAAATAGCTGAGATCTTAAACTGAATAATGCAGAGCTGTTTTTTGATGAGCGATCAAACGATCACCGATCACGATTTAGTATTGATAATTTTTGGCAATAGCCCGTCAAGCTTTGATCCGGGGCTTTCTCAGCTTCCTTATTCCTGCGTACAGAACCAAAAATCCTCCTAATACCAAAGATATCCGACCGGGATAATCTCCATTTCGCGCGAAAAAAGTTTGCCCCCGGCGTAGATGAATCTTGCCTTTGAGGGTCGTCTTTTCCCACCAGGGCGTCTTGGCGATAACCATGCCTTTGGCATTAATAAGGGCAGAGATTCCTGTATTGGCCACTCGAACAAAATCTCGCCGGTTTTCGATGGCCCGGACCGGGCTGAAGTTGAAGTGGTGTCGATAGCCCGGCGAATTCTTCCACCATCCGTCGTTGGTGATCATGCAGATAAAGCCCTTTTCTTTGGGCAGGTTTCGGGAGCAGTAGGGGCCGAATATGGATTCATAGCAGACAATCGGCAGTATGCTGATCGAAGCCTCAGGCGATACAAAAGCAGTGCTCGCCTGACGAGGACTGTAGGTGCCGGTGTACCCGCCAAGCTCCAGAGAGTATTTTCCCAAAAATCCCAGATACTGTACAAAGGGCATGCGTTCGAATAGGGGTACTAACTTGGTTTTGTGATAGAATTGGGGTGCCGATGCAGAACCTGACGGTAGAAAAAGCGCTGTATTAAAAGCCTCGTAGTAAAAGTTTTTTTCGCGATTGAAACGACTGCCCGGGGGAATGTCTTCATTGCTGAGTTTCTGGTAGCTGTGTACGCCCAGGAGAATGTTCAGCCTGGGGTATTTTTTCCGGAATTCCAACAAATTGCGATAGTAAATCGATGCGGTAGGATCTTGCTCGTCAATCTGCTCTACAATGAGAGTTTCGGGGCCAAACAGGTATTGGGTTTCGTCATCAACAATAGCATCAGCTGTCCTGAAAAATTCCTCCACGTGTTGCCCATAATTTTGGGGGTCAAATTTTTCCGTATAGGGGTCCAGGTTGGGCTGAATCAGAGCTATATTTACTGTTTCTCCTTCCTCTTCAAAGTTTTGGAAAATAAGATAGGATCCAAAGATAGGGATAAGAATGAGCATCAGTGATAGGGCTGCAACCGGCGCAATAGAACCGGGACCTTTTTCCCGATAAGTATTGTACACCTTCAAGGCTGCAAAGTTGGTCAGTATGATCCAGAGGGTCCCACCACGAACACCGGTAAACTCGTACCATTGGATGAGCGTTGGTGCAGTGGCCAGTGCGTTGCCCAGATTGAGCCAGGGCCAGGCCAGGTCCCAGTAGAGATGAAAATGCTCATACCCCATCCAAATGAGCAGAAAAGGGAACAACAGGGGAATTTTCAAGATTGTCCGGACACGGCTTGCCAGCCAGAAAACAAGGGCCTGCAGCAGTGAATTTGCGAAAATGATGAGGATGGCTCCCACAAATTGGACCTGGGTAATCCACCAGGTTCCAATTATATTCCACAGCAGGAAACTGACAAAGGCGTAGTTGAATATGGCGTAGGGGTTTGCGTGATGTCGGACTTCCTCTTCCAGTAGCAATAGGGGCACCCAGGCAATAAAAACCACAAAGAACAAAGCTGAAACAGACCAGGGCAGCCCCAATAGCAGGCCACCGGTCAGAGCTAAGAAAATGTTTTTTCGGATGTTCATATCAATCATAATACAGGGACTGCAATGCGAAAACATAATGGGAAACAGTTATACGGGATTCAGAAAATTCTTACAACATTGAAAATGGGTATGAATAAGGAACTCAGAAAATTACCGATTAAGCAAAAACTTGCAATGAATTATGTTTCAAAGGAAAGATTCAAATGTCCATTTGCCACGGACGTCCCCAAAAGTAACAAAGTCCCCTGTTGAGCTTCGGCTTTTGTTGACTCGTATGAGGGAAAAAGGTAACCTGATCTTCACATCAACCAAAATCGGGAGTCAAAAATCATGGAACTGGACCCCCAATTCGCGGGCGCCCGGCTGCGCCCTTACCAGACCGATGTCGACTGGCGAAGGACCACTAACTTCGCCGCCGCCACCGGTGATGACAACCCGCTCTACTTCGACGACCGGCGCCCCGAGGGCCTGATCGCCCCGCCCATGCTGGCCGTGGCCCTGACCTGGCCCATCTCTTCGAACATTGGCGACTACCTCGACCTGAAGGACTTTCCAGGGGAGGTCCTGATGACCCAGGTTCACTATACGGAAAGACTCGATTTCCACCGCCTGGTCCGGCCGGGAGACCGGTTGACCATAAATGGCACTATTGCCGGTATCCTGCCCCACCGGGCCGGGACGTATTGCTACATGCGCTATGAAGCCTTTGACGAGGAAAAGCGGCCGGTCTTCACCGAACTTATGGGAGCCATTTTCCGGGACGTGACCTGCCGGGGCGAGGGGGTCGCTCCGGACCTGCCCCAGGACCCGCCAGGCGATTGGAGTGCCAGTCCGGTCTGGAGCCAAGAGATCCAGGTGGAACCAATGCTGCCATACGTTTACGACGGGTGCAGCGACATTGTCTTCGCCCTTCATACCTCTCCGGCCTTTGCCACTGGCGTGGGCCTGCCGGGCATTATTTTGCAAGGCACCTGCACCCTGGCGCTGGCCGCCCGGGAACTGGTCAACCGGGAAGCCGGCGGAGATCCAACAAGGAAGATCTTTTTTTTGAAGTGATGAATCAGGAAGGTGAAAAGGCCGTCGGCAAGGGTTATGCTCGAACTATCGATTGATTTTTGCGCAAACCCTTAAATCCGGCATGGAGGGAGTTGTCGCAAGTTGCGGAATTCCATCCCTTAACCGGGAAAAAGATCGTCTCAGCGGAATCATACCTTAAGTTGACAATGCGGGTCGGATTACGTATTAATGGTGGAGTTTTTCGACCGGTTGCGGCAGGACGGCGCGCAAAAAACTCAAATTTGGAGCAATAAAACGTTGAAACGTTGGTTTAACCTATGACTTCGAAGAAATCGACAGAGTCTACCAATATCTTGATCCTGGGACTTGGCGGCGTCGGACTTTATCTGTCCAAACGGCTGGCGCATGAAGGCTACGCGATCACGGCCATCGAATCGGACACCGGGTTGATTCGCCAAACCGATGGGAGTCTGGATGCCCGACTGATTCAGGGCAATGCCATCAGCATCCAATGCTGGCGCGAAGCCAACGCAGAGAAGATGGATTACCTCATTGCCGTGACCGACAATGACGCCGTCAACATGATGGCCTCCTTGATTGCGGACCGCTTTGGCATTCCCCGCAAGATCGCCCGGGTTCGCTCCCTGGAATTTGGGGCTGAAGGTTCAATCCTCAACACCAAAGATTTAAAAATCGACCTGATCATTCACCCCGAAGAACTGGCCGCGCAAGAGATCGTACGACTGATCAAACTTCGAGCAGGCAACGATATCATCGATGTGGCCGAGGGGCAAATTCAGGTCATGGCCACCCGCATTCATGACGCATCGCCGCTGGCACACAGAAGCCTGAGAGAAATTTCCCGAGCGCATCGGGATTTTCCGTTCCGGGTCGTTGCAGTTGCGCGCGGAATTGCGACGATCATACCCGGCGGGGAGTATGAGCTCTTGCCTCAGGATCAGGCCTTTTTCATGGCCAGCAACGAAAATTTGCCCAAGTTGATGGAGATGACGGGTGTTCGACAGCAGAAGCGCCATCGGGTGATGATTCTAGGAGGCGGCCTGGTGGGTCGCCGCCTGGCCGAGCTTTTGGGAAAGTCATTCGAGGTTCGGTTGATTGAAAAAGATGAAAAATGTGCCCAGGAGTTGTCCTTTGCTTTAGACAACGCCGAGGTCTTGCATGGAGACGGTTCGGATACAAAGATTCTGTTATCCGCAGGACTTTTGGATATGGACACCTTTATCACCGCCACCGGCGAGAATGAGACCAACATCATGAGCTGCGTGCTGGCAAAGCACATCATGAACACGCATAATAATCATTCCCAGGCCAAACAGAGAAAATGTATCGCTCTGGTCAACAAAGAGGATTACTTGGTGCTGGCGACGACGATGGGATCGGATATTGCCTTGGACAAAAAAATCCTGGCCGGCAACGAAATCCTTAAGTTCATCCGCCGGGGGGAATTGCTTTCCGTGGCCCATCTGCACGGCTTTGAGGCCGAAGTGGTAGAGCTCGTTGCCGCTCCCAAATCGCCGATCACCCGCAAACCCCTTTCCAAATTGGATACTTCTTTCTACGGCAAGATCATGATCGGTGCAATTTACCGCGACGGTGCCTGGCAAGTCGCAGTGGGCGACACCCACATCCACAGTGATGAGCGGGTTATCGTCGTTTGTATTTCACCCCATCTAAAAGATGTGCAGAAATTATTTTTAGCTTGATCTTTATCTCTTCCAGAAGGACGGATAGAATATCACCAGGGCTGAAAACATCTCCAATCGGCCCACGAGCATATTCCAGGATAAGAACCATTTACCCACATCGGAAATAAAGGCATAGTTTTCAGACGGTCCCACCGCGCCGAATCCCGGACCGATGTTCATGAGGGTGGCAATGACCGAACTCATGCCGGTGACATAGTCCATATCATCCACCAGCACCATAAAACACCCCCCTCCCAGCACCAGGAAGATGTTGACGATGAAATAACAGACGGCCAGGTCGATGATTTGGGGATCGACCGGACGCTGGTTCAGTCGGACGGTTACGACCGCCATGGGTTTAAAAAATATGCGTTTGATCGAGGCCACCCCGTTTTTCCAGATAAGGACGTAATGGACGACCTTGATACCGCTAGTGGTCGATCCGGCGCAGGCTCCGATAAAGCACACCGCGTAAAGAAACATTTGCGCGGCCTGAGGCCATTTTTCGTAGTCGGCGGTGGTGAAGCCGGTGGTGGTTAGGAGGGAGGTGACCTGGAAGGTCGCGTAGCGAATGGAATCCATCAAACTGCCATAGGTGTTTTCCTTCCACAAAATCCATGAAACCATGCCGCAAAAAAACAGCATAAAACCCACATACCAACGAAATTCGGTGTTGATTTTCAATACGTGCCAGTTGCCTTGCAGCATGAAATAAAACAGCATGAAGGTCATTCCGCCCAAAAACATGAACAAAATGATGATCCAGTCAAAGTAGGCGTTGTTGTAATGCCCGATGCTGGCGTTCCAGGGGGAATAGCCGGATGTCGACACGGTCCCGAACGAATGACACAATGAATCGAAAAGCGACATTCCGCCCAGACTTAACAAGAGGGTTTGCAAAAGGTTCAAGGTCATATAGATTCCCCAGAGCCAGACCATCGTGTCCCTGTTGCGGGGGATGAATTTCTCTTTGGTGATCACCTGACCGGGGCTCGACTCTGCCCGAAATAAGCGCAGTCCGCCCATGCCTTGCGGCAGAAATATCACCGTCAATGTCAAAAAACCCATACCACCCAGCAAATGGGTTTGGCTTCGCCAGAACAACAGTCCGTGCGGCACCACCTCGATATCCGTGAGAATGGTCGCTCCGCTGGTGGTATAACCGGACATCATTTCGAAAAATGCGTTGGTAAAGGAAGGAATCGATCCGTGGATCATAAAAGGCAGCCCGGATACGGCGGAGATCAACACCCATCCGAAGACGGCGATGAAAAAACCGTCTTTGATGTCTAACTCATGGCTTTTTCGAAAAAGCCACCAGAGGGGCAGTCCCAATAGAATGGTGATGATAGCGGAGACGAATATCGCATACAGATCATTTTCCTTATAATAGACGAATATCGCATACAGATCATTTTCCTTATAATAAAGGGAACAGATCAACGGAAACGCCATGGTACTGCCGGTAACAATCAGCAGTTTTCCCAGGACGTTGGCGATTGAAGCGAAATTCATAGATATTCCAGGTTTAAAAGTGGACGATAGAATTTATTTTTATTGAAGCTATTTAATGCCCGCGTGCATAAAAGACTGCACGAATTGCCTTTGGAATAACAGGAAGGCAATGAGAAGGGGGGCGACTGACATCAAAGTCGCCGCAGAAATGATTGACCAATCAACGCCGGATTCCGGGGACCCGAAAATGCCAAGTCCAACAGTTAACGGGCGAGTTTCCACCGAGTTGGTTACAATCAGGGGCCACAGAAAATTGTTCCAATGGTGACTTATAGAAACTAGTGCATAGGCAATATAGGTCGGGCGAGCCAATG
>JAFDDW010000016.1 GCA_019310665.1 Deltaproteobacteria bacterium | reverse complement strand
GGATTTGAGCCTGGATATTTATTTTGACGGCACGAAGGCCAAAACCGTGAAAATAAACGCTGAAAATCTTTTCACTTTCGATAACAAATTTGTTCTGGAAGGCAGCGATATTACCACCGGCGATCACAAACTGACTCTGAAAAAGACCGGCAAGGGTCCCATCTATTTCAATGCCTACCTGGATTATTTCACCCTGGAGGATTTTATCACCCGCGAGGGCCTGGAGATTAAAGTCAATCGCCGTGTTTACCGCTTGAAGGAAGTCGATAAGAAGGTTAAGGATGTGGGCTCCCGGGGCCATGTGGTAGATCGCAAGGTGGAAAAATATAAACGGGTGCCTCTGGAAAATCTGTCGGCAGTTGACAGCGGAGATCTTGTCGAAATAGAGCTGGTTATAGAAAGCAAAAACGATTATGAGTACCTGGTCTTTGAAGATATGAAGGCTGCCGGATTTGAACCGGTAGCAGTGCGCAGCGGTTATGGCAGCAACGAAATGGGGGCCTACGTGGAATACCGCGACCGCAAGGTTTGCTTCTTCGTGCACCGCCTGGCCCGCGGTCGGCACAGTATCAGCTATCGATTACGGGCTGAGATACCGGGAAAATTCAGTGCCCTGCCGACCCGGGCCTATGCCATGTATGCACCGGAGCTCAAGGCCAACTCGGATGAGATAAAATTAATCGTTATGGATAAGTAAAAAAAATGCCTAAACAAAGAAATGCCAAAAATGCCTAAACAAAGAAGTGCCTAAAATGCCTAAAATTAAGGTGTTCCGTCTATTCTAATTAGGCATTATAAATGATCTAAAAGTTAGGAAAAACAATGGCTTCAAAAGTAAATAATCGAAAAATTGTCCACCGGGGCAAAGTATTCACCCTGGTCAGGGAAAATGTCACTCTGGAAAACGGCACGACCACCGATGTGGAATTTATCGAACATCCCGGGGCAACAGCCATCATTCCATTCATAGATGATACCCGGGTCGTTTTGCTCAAGCAGTACCGCCACGCCCTGAAACGATATATCTGGGAAATTCCGGCCGGAACTCTCGATCCTCAAGAAGAAGTCATCAGCTGCGCCAAAAGGGAATTAATTGAGGAGACCGGCTATTCGGCCGACCGGTGGCACAGGCTGGGCGAAATCACACCGCTGCCCGGATATTCGAACGAACGCATTCATGTCTTTCTGGCAACCGAATTGCAGCCGGCCGAACAACATCTTGATGAGGATGAAGTCATTCAGGTGCAGGAAGTAGGGTTTCTTAAGGCGCTGGAAATGATCGCTAACGGAGAAATTAAGGATGCCAAGTCCATTGCGGGCCTGTTTCTGGCATCTGCTTGGCTAAAAGGCAACAAATTAGCTTGAGAAATATAGATAGTCCAGACCTCGTAAAATACTATGAAAATAGCCCTTTTTTTTGGACATTATCGGGCGTGGTGAAACCTTCTCCGAGCATGGGCTACAAGGTGTCAGCGCCGCTACTGGCCTGAAAAGCGGCCAGTCAAATCGAAGAAGAAACTAATGAACATCGAACATCGAACGTCCAACATCGAACGTCGAATAAATGAATTCTGTCCATTTTAAAAAAGACTGAGTGAAGCGAAACCACCCTTCGACATTCGATATTCGATATTCTGCGGTTCTGCGGTTCGCTTTTAATGTATTTTCATGCAAGATTCAGGTAGGAAATCAGTTGTAGGATGCAGATGGGTTAAGATCCGGATGCCAGGGCTTTTCCGGTCAGTGCCATTGTCTGAGGTTGTTCCTCCTGCTGACGCTCCATTTCCGGCATTACAACCATGATGCCCGCGAAAAACCAGAATGGCTCCATAATTCGGACGATGATGAAGGTGTTGGCCCCGATGGCGTGCACGATCAGCCCTACGAAACCAGCAAGAAATCCAATCGATAGACCTTGAAAGTAAGGCGTTTTTAGTTCTTTTAAATTATGTAATGTGATCTTAAATATAGAAAATAATAGATATATAAAAGCGATTAAACCCAACAACCCAGTCTCAGTCAGCACACGAGGAAACTGCGCATCAACAAACTGATATCCGGTAACGCCATATCCCAACAACGGATGCTTGGGCCAATCCTGCAGGGCTTCTTTAAAGCTTACCAGTCTGGCGGAAGTAGAGGTGTCCAGACGGATATTACCGATTTGAATTTGTCCTTTTTCCTCGGGCTGGTTGAAGGTATACATGACTCTATTCCTGACCGCCTCAGGCAATAATAGGGGACTTATCAAAATAGCCAGCACAAGTACCCCTAAAATTATGATTCTTCGGTCCGCCATAAAGCCCAACACCATTAAAGCCGGGATAATTGCCAGATAAGAAGATCGGGACTGGGTGAATAAAAACGGCGGGATGATGCAAAGGATTAATACGGCCAGAATCTGTTTTGTTTTTGAATCTTCTGTTTTGGCCAGCAACCCTGCCGCTACAACCCCGATAAAAAGCAGATACCCGCCGAAGGTGTTAGGCTCTCCGATTTCCCCTTCAAAAGGTGCGCTCACACGCCCCCCTCCGGGGATCTGAAAAATGCCTATTATCGAGGCGATAAAGCAGGTTAAAAACAGACAGAACACAAACCGCTTAATCTGTTCTGTGTTTCTAACATGATTGACCATCATAAAGAATACGATGAAGTATTCAAGATATTTTAAAACATACAAAGAACCGGTTTTGAGCTCTACCCGGCCGGTCATTACGCCAAGGCCGGTGGATAAGATACAGGCCAGAGCATAAAACAGGATGGCTTTATTTAGGGGGGTTTTTAAAAACAGACCCAATTCTTTTTTTACGGCATTTCTGGCTAACCAGCTCAGTCCAATGACAACCAGCAGGAAATCCTCCAGCCGCAGGGTAACCCCTCTCCCCAGTGAGGCCCCAGCTGTCTCGCCTGCCATTATCTCAGGAGACAGCAACATGGAAAAGATCAGAATGTAAAGACCCCATTCAATGTTGATAAAAGATATCGTAAATATAGTCAGGGCCAACACACCCATAAGCATGGTTGTCGGTGTGTACTGGGTAATAAAGTAGCCTGTGAGCAGGGCAACCAGTAAAAAAAATATTGTAGCGACTAACGCCCGCAACCTTCACCTCTGGTTAGATAGGTTTTTCTTTATGTTGATACGGAAAAGCCTTTAAGCGCAGAAAACCAATCGGGGATAGAAAGATGTAAATCCTGCCAGTAAATACCAAGGGCCAGCAAAGCCAGGGCAGCCAGAAAAATGATCCATTTCAGCAATTTTGCTTTACCGCCTACTCCTTTGGGGCGCTGGAACCAGTTAATAAGCTTTTTCTTTTTTTTATCCGTTTTGGTTTCCGGCCCGTAATAATAATGGGAGTGATATCGAAAATATTCGGGACCTGCTTCCGGCTTGACATTGTTCAAAATAATACCCAAAACTTTGGCATCCACGTTGTCCAGGGTGGACTTGGCTCGCTTCAAAACCCCCCGACCGATCTTGCCCACGGTGTAAACCAAAAAAACACCATCCATCAGGGGAGCAATTTCAGTGGCATCGGCAACCGGCAAAATAGGAGGTGCGTCTATAAATATGAAATCGTACACTTTGCCGGCTTCGGTCAAAAAATCCTTGAAACGGGATGAGCTGAGTATTTCCGTTGGATTGGGAGGCTGGGTGCCGGCGGTTACAAAATTCATATTGTCCATGCCCGGCGTCTTCAGAATATCATCGATCCCGAAATCGCCCAGCATGACATCGGATATTGAATTGGTCACTTCCTTCCAGTGATAATTGCCCAGTACATAGTCGGTAAGGCCGGGTTCTCTGGACAAGCCGAAAATTCTGTGAACCAGGGGTTTGCGCAAATCCGCATCCACCAAAAGCACCTTGTTGCCGGCCTGGGCCATGCTCAAAGCCAGGTTAACCACGTTTAAAGTTTTACCTTCCTGTACAAAAGAGCTGGTGATCAAAAAAAGCTTGCCCTTCATCTCCAGGCGCAAAAATTGAAGATTGGTGCGCAAGGCCCGGAAGGCCTCAGCTCCCATGGACTTGGGTTTGTAATGGGTGACCAGATCCCGGGATCTGTCATCTTCCGGTGTTCCGTCGGCACGCTTTTTCCCTTTGGCATCACTGCCCAGCTCGGGGATAACGCCCAGAACCGGCACATTCAGCAATTCTTCCACATCTTCGATGGTCCCCATGGAAGTGTCAAACACCTCTCCCAGAAAAGCAAAAACAATACCGACAATAAGCCCCATCACGATGCCGGTGACAACAATCATTATTTTCGATGGGATATTAAACGGCTGGGCAGGTGTCACCGCCGGTTTGACAACCGTGATTTCTTCCACCTTGCCCGACTCCTGGATGAGGGTTTCCTGGTACTTCTCCTTTAACTGGGAGTACAGGGATTCCTGCAGCTCAACATCCCGCTGCAGCCGCACCAGCTGCAGCCCTTTTTCGGGTAAACTCAGGTTTTCCCGGCGAAGCTGCCCCATTCTCTGCAACAGGTCAGCTTCGCGGAGCCTATAGGCGTTGAGTAAGGATTGGAGTTCCTTTTTGGTTTCATGCAGCACGGCCTGTATCTGGTCGTCAATTTCTATAACTTTGGGATGTTTTGGGGTAAAATTGATCAACAGGGTCCGCCGCTTCAACAGCAATTCGCTGAATTTGGTTTTTAATCCATACACCGGAGAATCCGGTGCTGCTGAAAAAAAAATTCCTTTTAATTCACCGGATTTGCTTAAATTAGCCACATCAATCATCCCAAGCTGGGATTGGGCTTCGGCTTTGTCGATTTTGACTTTTTCGTATTCGGTTTCAACCGTGTACAGCCGGTTTAAGGTATTCTGAATTTGGGCATCCAGGGAAATCAGTTCATAGCTTTCTTTATAGGCCTGAAGCTCCTGCTCGGCCTGTTTAAGCCGGTTGGAGGTCAATCGCAGCTGCGTTTCAATAAAGGTCTTGGTCTCGAATGTTTTTTTGTTCTTTTCCCGGATGTTGTATTCACGGTAAGACTGGGCAAACCCATTTGCCACCCGGGCAGCTTCTCGGCGATCAGCAGACTCCACCCGGATATCAATGATATTGGTTCCCTCCTGATGCTCCGGTTCCACCATGGATTTCAGGTGCCGGATGATCGCCAGGTATTTTTGGGAATCTTGAACTGCTTCCTCCGAAATGTTTTTTGGTAACCAGCCCAGAGCTTTGGCCGTCTCACATAAAACCGGAAAGCTTGTGATAATATAAGCATGGGTCACCATATTCTCCGACTGTCGCCAATACCCGCCGGTTAGTATGGATGCCAGATTTGAGAACCGATCAACTTTAATGGCGGAGGTGGCTTCAAAAAGCGGGGTTGGTTCCTGGAATTTGGCGAATCCGTAACTGCAAATCCCCACCAGGAATACCATAAAGATAATCGAGGCTTTTCTCTTTTTAATAATTCGCCAATAATCTCTTAAATCGACATCATATTGAGCCATTGCTAAACTTCCTCATGATGAGAAATACGGATTGTTGCGTACCAACTGAAACCGTATCCTCAAACTTGCAAATGCGATCTTATAAGACCTAACCCGGATAAACCGGAAAATGCCTAAAGTGAGCTAAAGTGCCTAAAATGCCTAAAATTGTGGCGTCGCTTCGCTCTGTCTTTATTATAAACGCCCGGTATTTTCAGCATGAAAAACCAGAAATCAGTTAATGAATATAATAGCATAGCTTGCTTTTTCTTTTAATAAAATCGATAGAATACCTCTTTAATTCATGGAGCCGGTGCTAATGATATCGGCCGCATTATACCAATCTATGACAGTGCGTGCCGGCCAGATAATTAGTTCGAACAACGGTCGGATGCGCTGGTTATAAAGATTTATACTTCCCCATCCGCTGCGCGGCACATAGACCATGTCGCCGCTGGCCAAAACAACATTCTGCGAAAGATTTCCTTCTTCGATCAGGCTTTTTAGATCCGCCGTAATTATTTCGGGACTTGAGGGATCTCCACGAACAACTCTTGTACTATCCTCAGACGCGAATACGGTCGCTCCGCCGGCTTTAGAAATCGCATCAAACAGGCGCATATCGGAGCCTGTGAAGGTGTATGCGCCCGGGTTTTCAACCTCACCGAAGACGTATACTCGATTACCTCCTTCTGCCAGGGTCGGGACAAAAACCAGATCACCATTGTTCAAAACCAGGTCCTGGCTGAGGTCTCCCTGGTTGATGGCCTTAAAAAGGTTCAGCGAAAGGGTTTGTCCGTTTTTCCGCCGGATCCTTATTTCACCTAAATTTGCATCTTTGGTCATCCCGCCATATTGGATGATCATTTCCAAGGCGGTAGTTTTACCTTTCAAACGGTACTTACCGGGGCCTGTGCCGGGTCCGCGATAGGCAATGGCGCCCATCAATTTTACGTATTTGCTGTTATATTTTTTTACGACCACATCAATCCTAGGATTTTTGACATATTCCTTAAAATCGGTGGTTAGCAACCGATCCAGTTGAGATGATGTCATCCCTTTGACCGTCAGGTCTTCCACAAAGCCAAATGATATCTTGCCGTCCTGCCTGACGAAAATCTCTTCTCTTTTCGATGTGGTGCCTTCCCAAAGCGTGATCTCAAGGGTATCACCGGGATCAATTTTGTATTCCGCAGTACCGTTGATGGTTTTGAAGACATCATTTTCCGATGGCGTTTGCGCAGCAGTAAGGTGCTCCGAAGGATTTAATTCCTCGATCTGCCGTTGTTGGACAATTCTAAAGTTTCCTTCTTTTCCGGGCCATATTTTAATTCCCTCGCCAAAGCTGGCAGCACATATATCCATTCGACCATCATTGTCCAGATCGTCCAGAGTCATCTCGTAATAAGACCCGGAGGAAGGAAACAGGTCCTCAAACCGTGACCAGCGTCCTTCGCCCCTGTTTCGCCAGGCCTTGATGCCGTCTGAGTCCAAAGAGCCGGCGACAATATCCACCAGGCCGTCTTCATCCAGGTCCACAGCAAGAACGGTCCAGTAACTTCTGTTTTTTTTGGGAGCCGGTGCTTCCCCCACACCCGCTGCGGTTCTGGACTGCCCCTTGATTTTACGCTTCAAATATTTTTCAGGGGTCATCAGGCTGGAAAAATCTCCCCGGCCGTCTCCCATGAATATCCGAACCCCTTTCCTGTAAGATCCGGCAAAAATATCAAAATTTCCATCTTTATTTAAATCACCGATGTTCAATCCATAAAAGCTGCCTCTTTCCAGTGGCGCTGTCGATGACCAGTTGCCGGTCCCGTCGCCCAGCCATACCCTCAGGGCACCATAGGTCCCCCAACCGGCCCCGATGAGATCCAGGTTGCCGTCATGATTGAGATCCACAGGGAGAACATCCATATATATACCGCTGATGGTGGGTCCTGTCTCGATGGGCCAATTTCCTTTCCCGTCACCCATCCAGACCTGAATGCCTCCCTGGGTTGATGAGGTCGTATTGGCAGCTATAATGTCCATATGACCGTCACCGTTGATATCGCCCATTTTTAAGCCTTCGTATTTATTTATTTCAATGGGGCCCTTGTTGAGTTTCCATTGGCGCTTGGATTGATTCATCCATATCTTAATTCCCGAAGACTGTTTTTGAACTGAAAATACGATGTCGGCAAGGCCGTCTTCATTGATGTCCGCCACCGCGACCGATCGAACATCTCCTTTAACCGGGAGGTACTGGGGTTCTGATAGGCCCCCACTGCCATCACCGTAATTAATGGTAACCATACCCGGAGATGAAGCTCCGCCGACAACATCGAGGTTGCCATCGTTGTCCAGGTCTTTGATCGCCACCGAGCGGAATTTACCGGCTAAAGAAAGTCCGTCCGCTTTGAGCATTGCCGGTTCCGGTGAATAAGGTTCCGGTTGGGTGGCACAACCGGAGACACCGATTGCAAAGGCCCCGGCCGTTAACAACAGCGATAATTTCACCAACGCGATTCTTTTGCGAGTACTTAAGAATTCCATGATCCTAAATCTTCAATGGCATCCTGAACGACCTTACTGTCAACAATTCTGGCCTGGCGCATCAGGCCGATGAGCAGACAGCGGTCACACAGGTTGTTGATGCGCAGCGGAAACCCGCCTGTGTATTCGTAAAGCGCCTCGACGGCTTGACGGGAAAATATACCCCGGGTAGCCCCGGCACATTTTAAACGATGGACGACATAATTCAGCGTATTTTGAATGTCCAGCGGTTCAAGGTTGTATTTGATGCTGATTCTTTCTTTTAAGGGTTGCAGTTCGGAAATGCTTTTCAGCAGCGGCGGTTGGCCGAGCAAGATCAGCGTTATCAAAAATTCATCATCAGTCTGTATATTGAGCAGCATCCGCAACTCATCCAATGTGGCCGAATTGTCGATAACATGGGCTTCATCAATTGCCAGAACGGTGCTGATGCCCTTTTCCGCGTTTTGATTCAACAACTGGTGCAACTGATCCAGCAAAACCGTTTTGGAGCCGTTTTCTGCCCTTCCACCCAGTTTTAATACAATCGCTTTAATAAGATCGATTGGCTGCAAGGCGGGATTGGACAGGGTTTGCAGTTGATATTTTTCCCTGTCGAGATAATCGGATAAGGCTTTGATGACGGTGGTTTTGCCACAGCCGACCTCACCGGTCAACATGGCGACCCCTTTGCGGTGTTCGATCATATACAACAATCTACGCAGCGCCTCCTCATGCTGAGGCGACCGATAGAAAATGTTGCGGGTCGGCACATTCCCAAAAGGCGTTTTTTGAAGCTCCCAATGCTCTAAATACATAAAACACCCATACTTTAACGGCGGATGAAATCGCCGGCAGTACAAAACGATTCATCCATTATTTAGTTTTATTCTAACCACTCCTGCATTTTGATGATCGTTGATACAAGATTTTAATCCTTTCACACCGGTTGTGCTTGAGACAGCTCCTGAATTTCACTTTCGGAAACCGAATCAACAATATTCAAAAGGGGGTTGTCCGGCAGCACAACAATTCGTTCGGTTAAAACCTTCCGCTTCTGTGAATCGTATACAATCTTCAATTTGGGTCGCATGGGCTGATCCGGATAGGTTTCAATGACCTTGCCGATGGCATTTGAATTCAACCGTACAAAGCTGTGAATCGGAAAAGCGGTAAAAATGTTCAGCAGCGATTTCAGATGCTTGCGCTGAAACCGGTTTTTACAGGTATTAATGATCTCTTTTACCGCTGTAAAATGGGTCAGTTTCTCTCTTTGGGGTCTGGAATGGATCAGGGCTTCATACATGTCCAGCAGACCGATAATCTGGGCATACTCATGGATTTCCTCTCCCCTCATCGCCCTCGGATAACCTGATCCATCGACTCTTTCATAAACCTGGGCGGCACTTTCCGCCAGGTACGCAGATCCATCACCAAAGGATCGCAGAATTTTATAGCTGTAATTGGGTCGCTCTCTAAGGATTTCTATTTCCTGCTGGCTGAGCTTTTCCTGCTTGTACAAAATCTTATCCGGAATGATCGCCATTCCGACATCATGCAGCAGGGCCGCCATGGCAACTTCAAGCTTACTTTTTTTACTGAAACCGAGGTCCTCTGCCATTTTAAGGGTATAAATCGCCACATTAACGCTGTGGTGAATCACATACTTGAATCGATCATCGAGATGAATGGCCATAATGAACAACTCATCCTGGGGGTGATCAATCTCGGCAATTTTTTGCAAAATCCGAAATCCCGGATCCAGGGCAAAGCTTTTGCGATTCTTTACAGCATTCAGCACCTCGTTCAAATATAGACAGGCCTTGTCGTAAAGTCCTTTACGATTGTTGCCGTTGTTATTGCTCCCGGCTTTTACTAAGGGACGGTCTGTGGCGGCATGGCTATCCCGGGCAGCCAATTTTCTAAAACTCAGTGTTTGATCTTGATTGGCTATAGGGCTGCTTTTTTTCGGTGTCTCAGGATTCAGATTTCGAAATTTAACCAAACTCATGATTTTATAAAGTCAATCCTTTCAATTATTACTATTTTTGACGACACCCGTATCAACCATTTCCGGTCCAAGGTCACGTCATGTCTGATTCTCAGCGGCCGGTAGTGGCATTGCCGTTTAACAATCGTCCTCTTCTCTCCAGAAATGTGATCAACACCACCACGATAGCTGCCTGCAAAATGAGCAAAATCGCATCAATTACCCGGGCGTTGCGAAGGGCCACGGCACTGATACCCAAACACAGACTGAGCAAATAGATGAAAAGTACGCTGCGCTTGTTGCTGCCCAAAACATGGGCCAGACGGTGGTGGAGGTGATCTTGGCCTACATATTCGATCCACTGGTGAAAATTGAACACTTTGCCGGTCAGAATCCGGTCCACCGTAATATGCACCATGTCAAATATTAGTATCCAGAATATCAAAAGCGGAGAAATCAGTGCGACTACCGTGTTGCTCTCCGCCCAGTCACCATAAACGGCAACACAGGCCAGAATAAATCCGATCACGGTGCTGCCGGCATCTCCCAGAAAAATGGCTGCGTTGCCCCTGGCTTTGAAATTAAATGGCAAAAATCCCAGACAGCTGCCCATCATAGCCACCGCAATCCAGCCGATAAAGGGTTGGGCGGTCTGAAAGGCCACCACACCGAGGAAAAATGCGATCAAAGCTCCCAAACCGGCCGCCAGACCATCCATGCCGTCAAAAAAATTCATGGCATTGGTGATCCCGATAATCCAGAGTACAGTCAGCAAGGCATTGCCCATAGTTGCAAATATTCCAAAACTGGTCGGAATCACCCTTAGCACGATTCCGCAACTGATAACCAAAACCGCGCAAATGATCTGGGTAATGAGCTTGATGCTGGCTGGCATTTCCCTGTAATCGTCAGCAACGCCCACTGTAAATAGAAATAACGAGGCGATCAGGATGGCGTTCAACTCCAGAGAAAAAATACCGTTTATCAGCAAGGCAGCCAAAAAGCCGGTGAATACGGCAGCGCCCCCGAGTAACGGGGTAGCCTCTTTGTGAAGCTTTCTAGGGTCGGGGCTGTCCAGCATGTTCAGGTTATAAGCAATTTTTGAAAATAGTGGATTCAGGCTGAACGAAATCCCGAATGACAGCAACATCACATGGACCCACCGCCATCCGGACCTCACAAAAAATTCCCTGACCTGGGGCAGAAGCATCACACAGGTCATCGCCAGGGGTAGCACAAATAAATACCAGGGAATGCCGAGGAGGTTCGTTTTCACACGGGTATTTTCCCCATTGTTTTCCACCACAAGGGAAATCCGGTTGTCTTCTGTTACCCAGTTCTTGGCAATTGCGCTAGATTTCATGATTAAAATTGAGAAATTTATATGGAATTTATCAATTCCTGTGTTTTTACAGATCGAAATTGACCACCTTTGAAATCGCCAACCAAGATCGATAAGACTTAATCAGGCCATATATTTACAGCCGGATTACACTTGCCATCAATTTATTTATCGGCAACTTCCCTAAAAAATTAAGAAAAAAATGATTTTCCGGAACTGTTCCGGTATCATTAAGACAGAATACTAATGTTCACAGACATGGTTGCATGAACCATGCCATTTAGCAGAACATTTGTCAAAGATGTAACCATTTGTTATTTCAGGTTAATAGCGGTAAAAAGAGATAGAAACTGCATGATTAGGACTGTCAAAATTGTGTCAATCGAATTCAAAAAAGGTCATTTTAATAACGGCAATTTTTTGACCTTCCGGACGACAGCCTAATTATTTGAATAAACGAGAAATTTTGGAGGCGGTATCTAAAACTGCACCAATTACTCTGGTGACTGCCTCATCGGTGAGAGATGGATAGATGGGTAGGGACAGTGAATTTTTCCAGGCTTTTTCCGTAACCGGGTATCCTTTCAGTTTTATTTGCCGATGGAGGGGCAAATAAACCGGTCGATCGCACCCGATGCCTTTGCGGGAGAGAGCCTCGATCCCGGACCTTGAATCCGTTTTTAATCCAATAACATAGCGAAAAAAAATCTGACCGGAATCGTCCGGCGGAAGATTAAGATCCAGGACCTTAAAAGCCCTGGTATACTGGTCGGCAATGGCCTTGCGACGCCGAAGGATGGAATTCAATTGCGCCAGTTGGACTATTCCCAGTGCCGCCTGAATATCGGTCATTTTATAGTTAAAACGAATTTTGTAATCATCTTTTTGGTCATAGGTTTTCAGATCCCGGATCCGTTCGGCAATATCTTTGGCGTTGCAAACCACCATGCCACCTTCTCCGGTGGTAATCACCTTGGTTGCATAAAACGAATAAACGGCTGCAACCCCAAAGGTGCCGACCGGGCGTTGATTATAGACGGCCCCCACCGCCTGGGCGCAATCCTCGATGATGGGTACATCAAGCGCCAACAATGGGTTCAGATCGGCTGCCATACCGAAAAGATGAGGGACGATGATCGCTTTGGTGCGGCTGCTAAGGCGCTTTTTTACGTCTGCCGCGTCAAGGTTACAGGTGTTCGGACAAATATCCGCCAGAACCGCTGTGGCCCCTGCGTAATTAACCGCATTGAGCAAGGCGCAGCAGACATAACTGGGTATAATTACCTCATCACCCGGCCCAACTTCCAACGCGAGAAGGGCAAGGTGCAAGGCCGAGGTCCCGGAGGTCGTTGCCACCGCGTGTTTGACATTTAAATAGTCCGCAAATTTCTGTTCGAATTCCTTAACAATAGCACCTTCGGCAATATGCCCGGAAGCAATAACCTCCGAAACAGCTTTGATTTCTTCCGTTCCCAAAGTCGGCCGCGAATGGGGGATGAAATGGTGCTGTTGCTCACGATGTTTTATCAATACAATACCTGAAGTTTTTATTGGGTTTGTTGCTGATAATAAGAAATGCCTAAAATTCAAAATGCCTAAAATGCCTAAAATTAATGTATTCTGTCTTTTTTAAAACATAACTATCAAAATTAAATTAAAGGTCGACTCAACAGCTAAATGTTGATGAACAGCCTGAGTGCCTGAAAAGCCTCCGCATACTTCACCCTTCCCTGAATACCACGAAAATTGGCACTGGAACACGCAACTTCCACAATGGATAAATCCTCGATATTCGTCTTCATGACCTGGGATCGATGGGCATCCAGGGCCGCTATTTTTTGATTCAGGGTATCCGATATATCCACAAACACCTGCGGATTGAAATTTTGGGTGGTCGGTCCTTCAAAAAACAGCACATTCCTAATATACCGGGTAGCCGACTGAATTGCCTGGGAAAGATGGCGGTGATCCTGATGGGTGTCGTCC
>JAFDDW010000438.1 GCA_019310665.1 Deltaproteobacteria bacterium | reverse complement strand
ATAGCTGAAATGCATTGCTAATCTCTTTAAACCGCTCGAGATCTTCTTGCCAGGAAGCTTCAATTTCATCAACCGGCTCCAGTTTTTCAAGGCGCTCACGGATGGCGCGATCACCGATAATCAAATCGATGGGCATTCTCTCAAATTCATATTCATAAGGGGGTGCTTTCCATTCAAATTGTTCCCTGTGATGTATCATTACGGCTTGAAGCAGGTGCAGGGTGGTTGAATAGGGCCGATATTGCCGGGGATCGGTAACGTGGATTTGAAAGCCATTGCAGGCGGTTTGCTGCCATTTATTCGATGTGGGCTCAAAAACCGTGGGTCGGAGCACAGCCCCTGCTAGCTTGGCATTTTCCAATGTGCCAAGGATCTTGGGCGCATCGATATACGGTGCACCGAACAGCTCAAACGGCTGGGCGGTTCCGCGTCCCTCCGACACATTGGTGCCTTCCCATAATACCTGCCCCGGGTAAACCAGGGTCGACACGGGTGTGGGGAGATTGGGTGAGGGCGCAACCCAGGGCAGGCCGGTGTCCCCAAACAGCACGCTTCGCTTCCAACCGCTCATGGGGATCACCGCCAGATCGCAGCCGATCTCAAAGTAATCATTGAACAAAGTACCAAGCTCGCCGACGGTCAATCCGTGCCGCATGGGGATTGGGTAGCGGCCCACAAATGATGCACAGTCAGCAGCCAGGCAATTGCCCTCGACCGCTATCCCGCCAAGCGGATTTGGCCGATCCAGAATGACCACCCTAATACCATATTCCCGAGCGGCCTCCAGACAATAAGAGAGCGTATAGATGAACGTATACACCCGGGTGCCGACATCCTGCAGATCTACCAGCAATACATCAATGGGCTCGAACATACGCGCGTCGGGAATGCGGGTCTTACCATAAAGACTGAAAACCGGAATCTTCAAAACCGGATCAAGCATATTTTTGGACTCGATCATATTGTCCTGTTTTTCGGCAAAAAAACCATGCTGGGGGGAATACAGCGCTTTTAATTGTTCCGGAAACACCTGATTTACTAACTGGCGGCTAGGGGTTAGATGGCGATCCACCGAAGCCGGATTACACAAAAGACCGATTCGCTCATTGGAAATCCATTGCCGGGGTTTGCGGATCAGTTTCTCGATCCCGGTTAGTACTTTTGTCATGCGATTAATTGAATCCATAAATTTTTATTAGCATACTGCCGGCCGAATCGAAAGGAGAAAAGAGTCAGCCTCTTGGACTATCGCTTGTAGAGGCACCAGGATAACGTCAAAGTAAATACTATACCAATAGATAAATTACTTTGTTTCAGTAAGTTATCTATTTAATGACGTGGCCCTAATAGAGTCCTTAAAATTCTTGACATAATGTAAATTTCCACTTAGATTACCAAATTCCGTCCGCACCGCTGAAAATTTACCGACACCTGTGCGTCGTGGGTCTCAATAATTTTGTAGGTTCGGGTGCGGCAAAGGATCTGGTTTGGAAATCAATTTAAAGGGAATCGTTGCGGTTGTCGGAAATTACGGTAGCGGCAAGACGGAAGTTTCGATAAATCTGGCGGTCCACTGTAAACGCAAGGGGTTGGACGTTCGCATTGCCGATCTGGATTTGGTAAATCCATATTTTAGAACCCGGGAGGCCCGCAAAGCGTTAGAAGCATGCGGTATCGAGGTGGTATTACCCCCCCAGGAGTATATGCAAGCCGATCTTCCGATCCTCAGCCCGGTCATTGGCGGTATGATTCGACGGCCCGATGGCCTGGTGATATTGGATGTCGGGGGCGACGATGCCGGGGCAATGGTCCTGGCAGCTCTGGCTGATGCATTTTCGGGTGGGCAGGTTCACATGCTGCAGGTGGTTAATCCATTGCGTCCCCGGACGACCACCGTTGAGGGTTGCTTGAAAATTAGGGATGAAATTGAAAAAGCGGCTCATTTGACCATCTCGGGTCTTATCGGCAATGCCAACCTGGTTGACGAGACCGGCACCGAAGAAATTTACAGCGGTTATGATTTTCTTCAAAAATTATCAGCCGCAAGCGGCCTGCCGCTGGAGTTTATCACCATTGCCCAGGAGTTGCTGCCGGATATCGAAATTCAACGATTTACCTGTCCGGTTTTGACCATCGCCAGGCAACTGGTTCCACCCTGGAAAGAGGCTGGAGAATTCGGGGATTCATTTAGTTAAAAATATTTTTGTGTATTTTGTGACAAATTAATATATTAAACGGAAATTTAATTACTTCAATTCTAATAAGGGGGAGTTTATCTGGATGACATACAAACATTTTATTGACAGCGATATCTGCAAAGGATGCGGGATATGCGTTGATGCATGCCCCAAAAATGTTCTGGAAATTTCAGACAAGCTTAATAATAAGGGCTATTTTCCGGCCTTCCAGGCACGTCCGGAAGATTGCATATTCTGTGCAATTTGTTGTACGATGTGTCCGGATGTGGCTATAGCAATCAGCGAAATCGAAGAGAAAAAGGCGGCACAAAAATAAACGGAGGATGAAGATGAGTAAAGTTTTGATGAAAGGCAATGAGGCCATAGCCGAGGCTGCCATTCGGGCCGGATGCTTGAATTACTTTGCCTATCCCATTACACCGCAAACTGAAGTGGCTGAGTATCTTTCCAAACGCATGTCCGAGGTTGACGGCTTATTTTTGCAGGGTGAAAGTGAGGTGGCGGTATCGTATATGATCTTTGGGGCATCGGCCTGCGGAGAAAGAGTGTTTACCACCTCTTCCAGTCCGGGCGTCAGTCTGATGAGTGAAGGCATCAGCTATATTACGGCTGCCGAGTGCCCGGCCGTATTTGTCAATATTATGCGGGGCGGACCCGATTGCTGGTTATGGCACCGGCCAGTGTCCAGGAAACGGTTGAAATGGTCATGGAAGCCTTTCCCCTGGCAGAGAAATATCGTAACCCGGTGATGATTCTGGGCGACGGTTTAATCGGCCAGATGATGGAGCCGGTTGAATTTCCGGAACACCTTAAAACAGAACCGTCCAATAAAGATGATTGGGCCACCAGTGGAATGGATACCCGCAAAAGTAACCAACGCAATCTGGTGAAAACCCTCTATTTGGATCCCGCGGAACTTAACGCTCATAATCTGAAGCTGAAGGCCAAATACGAACAAATGGAGCGGGAGGAGATGCGTTTTGAGAAATATAACTTCGGTGGGGATTATAAAGCGCTAATCGTAAGTTACGGGACGATGAGCCGGGTTTGCCGCACGGCCATTGATCGGCTCAAAGAAGACGGCTTAGAGGTTGCCATGCTGCGACCCCAGTTTCTTTTCCCGTTTCCGCGCCCGGCTGTCTTTGACGCCGCCCGCAAAGAAAGCTGTCAGGCCGTGTTCAGCATTGAAATGAGTATGGGGCAGATGTTGGAAGACGTGGATCGCAGTATTGCCGGAAAAAGGCCTGTTTACTGGTACGGCAAATGCGGCGGTGAAGTTCCGACACCCGAAGAAGTGATGGATGAAGTTCGGAAAATAGTTAAATAGTCAAAATATAGGAGTACCGGAAATGGGAAAAACATTTCAGAAACCCCAATGCCTGGCAGACACGATTACGCATTACTGTCCGGGTTGTACCCATGGAATAGCACACCGGCTGGTAGCAGAGGTGATCGACGAGCTCGGTATCCGGGGGCGCACCGTCGGCATAGCGCCGGTCGGCTGTGCCGTCCTGATGTACAACTATTTTACATTTGACTTTCAGGAGGCCGCCCATGGCCGGGCACCCGCCATGGCTACCGGGATTAAGCGGGTTCGACCGGATCTGATGGTTTTCACCTATCAAGGCGACGGCGATCTGGCCAGTATCGGAATGGGCGAAATCGTGCACGCCGCCAATCGGGGTGAAAAGTTTACGACCATTTTTATCAACAATGCCGTATACGGGATGACCGGCGGCCAGATGGCGCCGACGACAATGCCCGACCAGCGGACGACAACATCCCCCTTCGGACGGAAAACCGTCAACACCGGCATGCCTATCAAGATAGCCGAAATGCTGGCAACTTTGGAAACGCCCGCCTATATTACCCGGCAAACCCTGACCAGACCCAAATACGTCAAAAAGGCCAAAAAAGCTATCAAGCAGGCCTTTACGTATCAAATGGAGAATCGTTGTTTTAGTCTGGTGGAGCTGATCAGCACTTGCCCTACAAACTGGGGAATGACGCCCCTTGATGCCCTGACATGGGCGGAAGAGAAAATGCTGCCGTATTTTCCGCTGGGTGTTTTTAAAACCCCGGAGGGAGATTGAGTTCGGATTTGGGATTGGGAATCATCCGATTTGGGATTGCGGATTGCGGATTTCGGATTTTTGGAAGGAAAACTTTCGATTTGGGATTGCGGATTTCGGATTTAATGGCAGGGCGAAGGGCTCAAGGCTTAAAAAAAGCGAATGTCGAATATCGAATCATGAATGTCGAAAGAATGTATTCTGCCCGTCGTGAGCTTTTGTGTCGAACGGTCTATTTTATAAAAAAATGACTGAGCGAAGCGAAACCATCCTTTGACCAGCGACAAGTGACAAGGAACCAGTGACAAGCGACCAGTGACAAGTGACAAGCAACCAGCGACCAGTAGCCAGTATCGAGTATCAAGGAACCAGTAACCAGTGACAAGTGACCAGAAGCCGGGGGACAACCGTACAGTGTAGATTTGAAGGTTGATTAAGGAGAAGTCATGCAAAGTGAAATTCAATTCGCCGGGTTCGGCGGTCAGGGGATCATGGTAATGGGACAAATTTTGGCCCAGGCCGGCATGGATGGGGGATTTGAAGTTGTCTGGATCCCCTCCTATGGTCCGGAGATGAGGGGCGGAACTGCCTACTGTACCGTGGTCATCAGCGATCAACTTATCGGTTCCCCAATCATTCGGAACCCCCAGCATCTGGTTGCCATGAACCGTCCGTCTTTGGAAAAATTTGTCTCAAGTGTGAAAGCCGGCGGCGTGGTATTTATCAACAGCTCCATGATACCCATTGACGCCGGCCGTGATGATGTGGATGTTATCAGGGTGCCGATCATCGAGATCGCCAAAGATCTGGGAAATATCAAAGCCGCCAATATCGTCGCCCTGGCGGCCTTTGTTGCCCGCAGCAAGGTTGTTGATTTTGAATTGTTGCAACAGGCCGTAAAAGCTAAATTTGCCCAGAAAGAGAAACTCATCCCCCTCAATATGAAGGCGCTTGAGGAAGGCCGAAAGGCGGCCCTCACACAATGAAACTTTGCGTGCCCGATTATATCCTGTCACTCAAACCTTATGTTGCGGGTAAGCCGTTAGAAGAGCTTGAACGTGAATACGGCATCACCGATGCCATAAAACTGGCCTCCAATGAAAACCCGCTGGGACCCTCTCCCAAGGCTATGAAAGCCATCCGGCAGGCGGTCGAAGACCTGCATCGATATCCCAATGGCGGAAGCTATCATCTGCATGAAAGCATCTCGAAGCGCTTTGATGTAAAAAGCGAAAACATCGTTCTCGGCAACGGTTCAGACGATATTATTGCCATGCTGGCCAGGGTGCTTCTGCAGCCCGGAGACGAGGCCGTTTTGCCCCGGCCGACGTTTTTGTTTTACGAAATTATGATCCGTTGCTCGGGTGCCGTGCCGGTTGAAGTGCCGTTAAAAGGTACCTCTACCAACCTGGATGGTATGCTCGAATGCATCAGTCCCAAAACACGCCTGGTATTTATTACCAATCCCCATAACCCCACCGGGTCACTGATTCCAAGGAAAGCACTGGATAGCTTTGTCACGGCGCTGCCGGCCGATGTCGTTTTAGTGCTCGATGAAGCCTACATTGAATTCGTCAGCGACCGGGATTGCCCCAACAGTATTGACTATTTGGATTCAGGTAAGATTGTGGTAGGCTTGCGCACATTTTCAAAGGCTTACGGACTCGCCGGCCTTCGCATCGGATTTGGGCTGATGCCATCGTCTATAGCTGATATTCTCAACCGTGTCAGACAGCCATTCAATGTGAATTCTCTTGCCCAGACTGCGGCCATCGCGGCCCTCGAAGACGAGAGCTTTCTTGAAGAAACTGTAAAACTGGTCTCTGATGAGCTGGACTTTATATACGCAGCTCTGGATGATCTCGGTATTGAATACTTTAAATCCCAGGCCAATTTCTTGCTGATTAAGGTGGGCAAGAACGCCAATGAAGTTTTCGAGGATCTTCTGAAGCAGGGGGTCATTGTGCGCTCCATGACATCTTACGGATATCCGGACTGCATCCGGGTAAACGTTGGCCTGCA